>REDK01000012.1 GCA_007693535.1 Chromatiaceae bacterium | reverse complement strand
CGCGCAAGGCGGCTGCCGCGCGCCGGCCGCCGCCCGCGGCCGATACCGGCACCGCGACCGGTCCCCGGGCAGCGCCGCCGCCAGCTTGAACCCGCGCTGCCACCCGCGCCGAAGCCCAACTCCTCCGAGCCATCCACCGCCAGCCCCGCGCACGCCATGACCGAGCCGTCCCTCATCGCCAGCCCCCACGCCCATGCCCCGCGCAGCGTCGGCAGCCTGATGGGGCTGGTCCTGCTGGCCCTGCTGCCGGCGACCCTGTTCGGACTTTATCTGTTCGGCTGGCCAGCGCTGTTCTTGTTCGCCGTGACCATCGCCGCGGCGCTGGGGTTCGAGGCGCTCGCGCTGCTGCTGGCGGGCCGGCCAGTGCGGGACACGCTGCTGGATGGCTCGGCCCTGCTTACCGGCTGGCTGCTGGCCCTGACCCTGCCGCCCTGGGCGCCCTGGTGGATCGGCGTGCTGGGCGGCTTCCTGGCCGTCGTCCTGGGCAAGCAGGTGTTCGGCGGGATCGGCCAGAACCTGTTCAATCCGGCGATGGTGGCGCGGGTCGCCCTGCTGATCTCTTTTCCGCTGGAGATGACCAGGTTCGTCACCCCGGCGCCGCTGTTCTCGGCCGGCGCACCGGACCTGCCGCAGGCACTGGCGATCACCTTTGGCGGCGGCGACCCGACCGCCACTTGGGATGCCTTCAGCGGGGCCTCGCTGCTGGGTCAGGTCCGCACCGGGCTCAGCAGCGGGCTCAGCACCGGCGACGGGCCAGCGCTGGCAGACCTGCTGGCGGGCGCCTATGACCCGCTGGCCGCCCTCCTCGGTCTGGTGCCGGGCAGCCTCGGCGAGACCTCGGCCCTGCTGCTGCTAGCCGGCGGGCTGCTGCTGATTGCCCGTCGCGCAATCGACTGGGCCATCCCGCTGGCGGTACTCGGCAGCCTGGCGCTGCTCGCCACCGGCATGCACCTGCTCGCCCCCGACCAGCATCCCGGCCCGCTCTATCATCTGCTGAGCGGCAGCGCGATGCTGTGTGCCTTCTTCATTGCCACCGATCCGGTGACCTCCCCGGTCAGCCGCGCCGGCCAGGCCCTATTCGGGGTCGGAGTGGGCGTGCTGATCTATGTGATCCGCACTTGGGGCGGTTATCCGGAGGGGGTGGCCTTTGCCGTGCTTCTGATGAATGCCTGTACCCCGATGATCGACCATTACCTGCGCCCGCGCGTCTATGGACGCGACCGTCGCGGCCAGCCGCTGGAATATCCCGCCGCCGACCGCCCGTCGGAGCCAGGCCGATGAACAGCCCGGCGACCGCCCTACTCGGGCGCTCCCGCGACGGCGTCGTCTATCAGGCCGCCCTGCTCGGCAGCTTCGCCCTGCTCGCCGCCAGCCTGCTGGTACTTGGCAATCTACTCACCCGCGACGCCATCCGTGAGCGCGCCGCCGAGGATCTGCGCGCCTCCCTGACCCAGGTGATCCCGGCCCGTCTGCACGACAACGACCTGCTCGCCAACCCGCTGGTCCTGCCGCTGCAGGACAGCGCCGGGGCCCCGGCCCCGCTCACCGTCTATCGTGCCCTGCAGGGGCTGGACGTGACCGCGGTCGCCTTCATGGTGACCGGCACCGGCTATGCCGGGCCGATCCGCATCATGCTCGGGGTCGATGCCCATGGGCGGGTACTCGGGGCGCGCGTGCTAGCCCATCAGGAGACGCCGGGGCTAGGAGACAAGATCGAGGTCGCCCGGGATGAGTGACAGCCTGACCGCGGCAGCCGTGATCAACCGCGGCGACTGAAGGCTGCCAACGCCCCCCGGCACGCGCCCCAGCCGCGAACCAACCCAGCAGCGAACCAACCCATGCCCAAATCGAACCCGCCGGCAAATCCGTCCGCGCCGCCTGACCCGGCAGCCCCGGCCGACCCACCCCGCCGGCCCCGCACCGATTGGGGCCGCATCGCCCGCGACGGGCTCTGGGACAACAACGTGGTGCTAGCGCAGTCACTGGCGCTGTGCCCGCTGCTTGCGGTGACCGGCACCGCCACCAACGGCCTCGGCCTCGGGCTCGCCTCCACCGCGGTACTGCTGCTCTCCGGGCTGCTGGTCTCGCTGACGCGCGGGCTGATCACCCCGCAGGTGCGCATCCCGGTCTTCGTATTGATCATCGCGACCCTAGTCACCCTGGTGGACCTCGGCCTCAATGCCTGGATGCACGACCTGCACCGGGTGCTGGGGCTGTTCATCCCGCTGATCGTGACCAACTGCGCCATCCTCGGCCGCGCCGAGGCCTTCGCCTCACGGCAGCCGCCGCTGCCGGCCCTGTTCGATGCCCTGATGATGGGGCTCGGCTTCACCCTGGTGCTGGTCGCCATCGGCGCCCTGCGCGAGATCGTCGGCGCCGGCACCCTGTTCGCCAATGCCTCGCTCCTGCTCGGCCAGGCCATGGGCTTCCTGGAACTGACCCTGATCCCAGACTATCGCGGCTTCCTGCTCATGGTGCTGCCGCCCGGGGGCTTCCTCGCCCTCGGTCTGCTGCTGGCCGGCAAGCGCCTGCTGGACCGCGCCCTGGCGCGGCGCCGCCCGTTCCGCAGCCCGCGCGCACAGATCGCTACCCGCGGCACCTGAGGCCGCCAGGAGCCCGCTCTGAGCCCACCCGACCGTCCGCCGGCCCGCCACGACCGGCCCCCTGCCAGCCTTCAAGAGGCCCCTCCCCATGCACATCGGCGTCGCCTACGCGGGCAAGTTCAAGCGAACCTGGCTCAAGCTCGACGTGCCGGAAGGCAGCACGGTGCGCGAAGCGATCGAGCACGCCGGACTGCTGACCCAGTACCCGGAAATCGATCTCAGCGTCCAGGAGGTTGGCATCTTCGGCAAGATCGTGGAACTCGACACCCAGGTCAACGCCGGCGACCGGGTGGAGATCTACCGCCCCAGCATCGCCGATCCCAAGACCGCGGTGCAGCGGGAGCGCTAGTTCGGCCGCGGCCCCCCCGCTGCCACCCATAGCCGGTCGGCGGGGCATGCCAGCACCCCGCGGAGGCGCTATCCTCCTGGCCCTGACTGGCGCATCCGGCAGCCCTGCCGGAGATCCGCGCCGCCACGCATCCGAGGGGCCCCGATGCAAGCCGAACTGCTGATCCATGCCGACTGGGTGCTGCCGGTGGACAACGCCGACCGCACCCTGACGCGCCACAGCCTGGTGGTCGACCAGGGTCGCATCGTCGCGCTGCTGCCGCGCGCCGAGGCCGAGACCCAGATCGAGGCCAGCCTGGTGCACGACCTGCCCGGCCAGGTCCTGATCCCGGGGCTGATCAACGCCCATACCCATGCCGCCATGTCGCTGCTGCGCGGGATCGCCGACGACCTGCCGCTGATGACCTGGCTGCACGAGCACATCTGGCCGGCCGAGGCGCGCTGGGTCGACCCCGACTTCGTCGCCGATGGTACCCGCCTGGCGGTGCTCGAGATGCTCTGTGGCGGGGTCACCTGCTTCAACGACATGTACTTCTATCCCGAAGTCACCGCGCGGGTCTGTGCCGAGGCTGGCATGCGCGTCCTCGCGGGCATGATCGTGGTCGACTTCCCCACCCGCTATGCCGACTCTGTGGATAGCTATCTGGAGCGCGGCCTGGCCCTGTACGAGAGCTATCGCGGGCATGCCCTGGTACGCACCGCCTTCGCTCCGCACTCGATCTACGCCGCCTCGCGCGAGCCGCTGGAGCGGGTCCGCATCCTAGCCGACGAACTGGAAGTGCCGGTGCATATGCACCTGCACGAGACCCGCGAGGAGATCGTCGCCTCGCTGCGCGAGCACGGCGAGCGCCCGCTGGCGCGGCTGGATCAGATCGGGCTGGTCGGTCCGCAATTGGTGGCGATCCACATGACCCAACTGGAAGAGGCCGAGATCGAGCGCCTGGCGCTGACCGGCAGCCACGTGGTGCATTGCCCAGAGTCCAACCTCAAGCTCGCCAGCGGCTTCTGCCCGGTGGCGCGGCTGCTCGCCGCCGGGGTCAATGTCGCGCTCGGGACCGATGGGGCGGCCAGCAACAACGATCTCAACCTGCTGGCCGAGATGCGCACCGCCGCATTGCTGGCCAAGGGGGTGGCCGGCTCGGCCGCGGCGGTACCGGCGCCACAGGCGCTGCGCATGGCCACCATCAACGGTGCCAGGGCGCTTGGGATCGACGACGAGGTCGGCTCCCTGGAGCCCGGTAAGGCAGCCGACATCGTCGCCGTGGACCTGTGCAGCCCGCACACCCAGCCGATCTACCAAGTCTGCTCGCAACTGGTCTATGCGGCCAGTAGCAACCGCATCACCCAGGTCTGGATCGGCGGCCGCCAGGTCCTGCGCGACGGCCAGCCGCTGACCCTCGACCCGGCCGCAATCCTGGGCGACGCCCGCGCCTGGCAGCGCCGCATCAGCGCGCGGTGAGGGGACGCCTCAGCGGGCAACACGATGCCCGCCGCGCCTGCGCCAGCGGGGTTCAGGCGATTGCCGGAAACCGTGATGCCCGATGACGCAGGCTTGACGTTCGCCTTCAAGGCGGGTCCTTACCCGACTGGTGGGCTGGCATCTGGGACGGTGTCAGCGCGCAGGCCGCTGCGAAGACCGCATGGTCCGCGTGCCCGGAGTCGATCAATCGACCCGAGACCGACGGGTCGCAGCACGCCGCATGATGGCCGACTAGAGGGCGTCTTTGTTCTTCTCTCGCACGCGCCGATAGAGGTCCTCCATCACCGCGACGAACGAGCCTTCGGACTCCCAGAAGGCCGGAAAGTTGCCGCCCTTCTTGACCAGGATCGCTGCGACTTCTGGCGGGCGGGCAGGCTCGATCGCGCCGGGGAGACGCCGCTCGCCCTGCCAGAAGGTGCGATAGTCCGGGGTCTCGGCGGCCGGCAGCGGGCGGGTGAAAAAGGACGCCGCGGCAGCGATCGGCGCCGCTTGGTCGTCGGCTAGGGATGCGAGCGCCTTGCCCAGCGGCGTGCCGCGCAGCGCCTGGTGCAGCCGCTCCCGCGATAGACCGCGCAGCTCGAAGAGGAGAAAGGGGTCCCGGTCCAGTTGCTCCGCCAGGCGATAGTAGACCCCGGCGATGTGCTTGCAGGGGTTGGCGTCGTCCGGGCAGGAGCACTCGGTCAGGACGAAATCCTTGCGGTTCGCGGGCAACAGGGGCAGCCGCATCCCGGCAAAGGCGCTGTCGATGTTGTCCGGCATCTCGTTCATCAGCAGCTTCGCAACCACAGCCGCGTTGCTCCCCAGGTGGGCGATGGCCTGGTCCCAGTCCTGGTCCGGGATGGGGGTCATCCCGCGAGGCAAGGAGAGCGGAGCGAGGCCGAGCGGCCCCCGGTAGGCGTCGGCGCGTGCGTGCCGCCGCAGTGGCGAAGCGGACGTAGTCGCGCAGCCGCGAAGGCGGTATGCAAAGCGCATCCGACACGCCGTCGAGCCATTCGTCGTAGGGCCGTGCGCAGCCCGACCGCGCCCTTCGGGCGCACGTCGTGGCGCAGCGCGGCCCGG
>REDK01000127.1 GCA_007693535.1 Chromatiaceae bacterium | reverse complement strand
TCCTGTGTCCAGCCCCAACGTCGTCAGACCGCGGTGAGATGTGGGTAACGGTATGGCCTAGACACGTTCGCGCAGACGCCGCACAAGCAAAGCAACATCTGCACCTTGACGGCCGCGGTAGGTGTGGAGCTCGTCTAAGACCAAGAACTCCAGTCCGTGGCAATGCTCGATAATCCGGCGATCCTTATCCTCGAAACGGGTCAGGATCAGCTCTAGCATCATGAAGTTAGTGAGCAGGATGTCGGGAGGGTGGTCGGCAATGGATTGCCGTCCCTCCTCGCTCTCCTGACCCGTGTAGCGGGCAACCGTGAAAGGCTGCTGGTCTGGCGCGTAGCCGTGGAGGAATTTATCGAGTTCCTCAAGCTGGCTGTTGGCCAGGGCGTTCATCGGGTAGACGGCGATGGCCCGCGTTCTCGGCGTTGGGTGTTGGCTCTTGATCTTTATGACGCGATCGGCGATCGGAATGAAGAACGCCAGCGACTTGCCCGACCCGGTTCCGCTCGTGACCACATAGCTCTGTCGCTGCTGCGCCTTCGCCAACGCCTCGATCTGATGCGTGTACAGGGTCAGTGGTTGTGGACGCCCTTCCGCCTTTCCCGCGGTGAAGATCTCGGCGCAGGCTTCATGCAGGTCGCCAGCTGCAACGAGTTGTTGAACCGTCGCCTTCCGCTGGTAGTTGGGATTGATCTGGATCAGGGGGTCGGGCCAATAACGTCCCTCGGCGTACTGTCGCTCGACTTCGCGCAGGATGTCCGCGGCCGCGATTCGGGTGAAGCTGCGAGAAAAGGTGCGGTACTGCTCGATCAGTTGGTCGCGGAATGAGAAGACATTATCCATGCCAAATTCCTAGACAGTGAGCTATTCGAGGCAGTCGCACCGCAGCGAGGAGCAATTTACACTGCCCAGCGCGTCGTGAGCCACCGAGGGTGTGCACTGGCTCCCGCATGCCGACAGCGTTGAGTCTCGACAACCGCATTGTCAGCAACGGTGCGCCGCCCTCCAAGCCTTCATCAGCCCCCCGCTGATGCACCAGAACCGTCAGGGCAAGAACAGCCTTGCCGTGGCAGCCGGGTTGGAGGGAAAGTAAAGGTGCAGATAGGAGGCGGTGAGCCGGCCCTGGCGGTAGACCGGTTCCCCTCGGCCATGGTGGCGGGCCGCGACCGCGGTGGCAATGGGCCGCGCCGCGATCTCGGCGGCAGAATGGTGGAAGGTGTGCCCGCGCAGGGTACCCTCGGGGAGGGTCACCGCCTGCAGGCCCAGGTTGGCGAGCCGCCCGGTCAGCCGCGCCTGACCGGGGAGCAGACCGAGCATCGCCGCCTGGTTGCCATCGCGATCGCTGAGCTGGTCGAGGAGATACAGCAGCCCGCCGCATTCGGCCAGCAGTGGGTGCCCGGCCGCCTGATGGTCGCGTATGGCGGCACGCATGCCGGTGTTGGCGGCCAGGGCGTTGAGATGCAGTTCTGGATAGCCACCCGGCAGGTAGAGTGCATCGCAGTCCGGTAGCCGCTGATCGGCGAGTGGCGAGAAGAACAGCAGGCGCGCGCCTAGGTCGGCGAGCAGGTCCAGATTGGCCTGATAGAGGAATGCGAAGGCCAGATCGCGGGCAACGGCGATGCGGCAGCCGGCTAGCGGGGATGCGGTGGTGCTTGGCGCCGGTTCTGCCGCGCCTACGCTGAAGCTGACCGGCGCCGGCAAGGTGGCAAGCGCGGTGCTGGCTAGGGCATCGGCGATTTGGTCCAGGCGCCGCTCCAGATCGGCGATCTCGGCCGCCTGCCAGAGCCCTAGATACCGATGTGGCAGACCGAGCTGAGCATCGCGCCCGAGGGCGCCGAGGAACGGGAGTGTTGCCGGTAGCCGCTCGGTCAACATGGCGCGATGGCCGGGACCAGCGACCTGATTGGCCAGAACCCCAGCGATACGCAGCCCCGCATCGGCCGCGGGCAGCGACCCGCCCCGATCCGCGACCAGCGCTGGCGGTGCTGAACCGGCCACGTCGCCGGGAGCGGGCTGGCCGGTGGTGGCTAGGGTCGCTAGTCCCAGGGCAATCGCGGCAAAGGTCTGGGCCATCGCCGCGGCCTCGATCACTAGTAGCACCGGCAGCCCGAAGGCGGCGGCCAGATCGGCCCCGGAGGGATTGCCGTCGTAAAGGCCCATCACGCCCTCGACCAGGATCAGATCGCAGTCCTGCGCGGCCCGCGCGAGCAGATCCCGGCAATGGTCGGCACCGCCCATCCAGAGGTCCAGGTTATAGACCGGGGCGCCGGCCGCCCGCGCCAGGATCATCGGGTCGAGAAAGTCTGGCCCGGTCTTGAACACCCGCACCCGCCGCCCGGCGCGCCGGTGCAGCCGGGCCAGGCCAGCGGTGATGGTGGTCTTGCCCTGTCCGGAGGCCGGGGCGGCGATGAACAGGGCCGGGCAACTGGGTGGCATGATGGGGCGCGGCTGTCAGGCGACGGCTGTAAGGCGGCGAGGCAGCCGCCGCCCGTGGGATGGCCCTTGGATGCTGATGGGATGGCCTGTGGATGGTTAAAGATCGAGACTCAGCGGTTCATCCGCCGCGCTCGGACGGGTCCGGCGGCGTGCCCGCGGCTCGCGCCACAGGGTCGGCTCGGCGAAGCCCTGCCAGCCCCAGCGCAGCCAGCCCAGCAGGCGCCAGGCCAACCACAGCGCCCAGGCCAGCATCAGCCCGCGATAGAACCAGATGGAGGTCGAGACCAGCAGGACTGGGGCGGTGCTGCCATCGCTGCGGTCCAGATACCAGCGCAGGTCGGTCGCGCTAGAGCCGTTGCCGGCGATCTGCATTGCCGGGCTGCCCAGCAGACCTTGCTCGACCGCGCTGACCAGCGCCGCCAGCGCCGCCAGGGTTAGCAGCACCAGCCCGATCTGGGCCAGGTTGTAAGGCCAGGGTCCGGTCGCCCGGGTCAAGCGCCGCCGCAGCCCGAGAGCGAACAGCCACAGCACCACCAGTACCGCCGCCCAGACCTCGGCCTGGCTCAGGCCCAGGCCGAGCAGCAGCCAGTCGAGCAACGATAGCGGCGTGAGGTCGAGCCGCGCGAGGATCGTGGCGAGTACCACCACCAGCGCGACCACGCCCCAAAACACCACCGCCGGCCCGATGCCGGGGCCACTCGCCCACAACACCCAGCGGTCGGGACCGAGCCGCAGCCTGGTCTCGGCATTGACCCCGGGGGTGCCGACGTCGACCGTGGACGGGCGCCAGACGCGGGTTAGCGGCACCGGCTCACGCCACGCGATCGCCACCTGCTGCACGCCGGGCACTACCGGCAGGTCGAGCACCCCATTCTGCAGCGGCAGCGCGCGCATCTGACCATCGATGCTGACGCGGGTGAGTTCGGCCTCTTCCGGCAGCCGCAGGCGCTGCTGGCCGCCCTGGCTGGAGCGCAGGGTCAGCTCCAGGCTCGCCTCCAGGCCGCGGCGGCCGGGGCTGATCTGGTAGCGGCTGCGGTCCAGGGTCAGGGTCGGCCCTGGCACCCCCACCGGCCGCTCGATGGCCAGTTGCAGCTCCTCTCCGGGCCAGGGCCGCCACACCGGCGGCCAGCGATCGCCCGGATTCTGCAACGGTGCCAGCCGACTGGCGGTGAAGTGCCAGAGCGGGCTCACCTCCAACCGCCAGGTCTCGAACCAGCGCTTGGCACCGGCCTGGCGCCGGGCACCGGCCGGTGCCTCGGGCGCGCTCAGGGTGAGCCGGTCAACGGGGCTGAGCAGGCCGCTCCAGTGGTCGCGCTGCTGCCCCGGCGGCAGCGCGACCAGGATGGCCCCGGCCTCCACCTGACGATCCGGTGTGGTCACCTGCTCGCCGGGCAACAGCGGCACCGGCAGCGAGATGGCCGCAGTGGCCGGCGACAGCCGCTCGACCTCGGTCTCGACGGTCCAATCCAGCCCCAGGCGCAGCGTGCGGGTGACCGTCAGCAGGGGCGGCAACGGCTGCGCTGCTGCTGGTGGTGCGGCGTCAGCAGCGGCATCGTCATCGGCCGTCGGGTCGGCACGCACCAGCCGCAACTGCGACCCAGGGCGCCCGGTGGGATCGACGCCTTCCAGCCGCCAGGGCGCGGCAACCTCGAAGGTCACCAGGCGCGGGACCAGCGGCAGCGGCAGGGCCAGTTCGGCGCCCCCCTCCCCGGCAGCGGGCAAGGGACCGGTCAGCACCAGCCGGTGGCGCCCGGGCGGTAGCGGCACCAACAGGCTGCCATCGGCCGCGCGCCGCAGGGCGTCGTGGGGGGTTTCGTCGAGCAACAGGGCGTGGGGGCGCCAGCCGTCGGCGTTGCCGGGCACCGGCAGGGCCACCGCGGCAGCGGCGTCCACACTGAGCACTAGGCGCAACTCCCGCGCACTGGCATCCAACTGCAGGTGGGCGATGCTGACACAGTCGGGCAGACAGCGCGGCGGGGCCAGCAGACGTGCGCGCAGTTCCCCCAGCAGTTCCGGCGGCGGGAAGCCCTCGCGACCGCTGTCAGCGGGGTCAGCCCCAGTGATCGCGGCCGTCACGGCGGGTGTCAGTCCGGGGGTCTCGGGGACGATCTGATCCAGCCCCGCCTGGGCCTGCACGACCGGTGCTGGCAGGGAGATCAATAGCAACAATGGCAGCAACAGCAGGGCGCTGGCTCCGGTTACGGCGCCAGTCGGGGCACCGGTCTGGGCGCCGGTCGGAGCGCCAGTGCGCATCCCGGCCAGGCCCGGACCGGACCCCTCTGGTGGCACCAGGCCGGCCGGCGGATAGGTGCGACTCCAACCACTGCGCTCCGGGGGCCACAGGTCGGCCAGCAGCAGCCCCAGCAGGATGGCCAGCAGCACCCGGAGCAGGGCCAGCGGCAGCGCCGCCCAAGGCGGTAGCAGCCACAGGCGGATCTCTTGATCGGCCGTCACCGGCCCGTTCACCTGCAGGTCGAAGCGGCGCCACTGCCAGTCCGGTACACCAGCCCCGGTCTGGACCTGGGCACCTGGGTCGATCACTGCCAGGGCCTTGCCGACGGGTTCGGGCGCGGATGCCGGCGCCGCTCCGGCAACCAGTGGCGAGATGTCGGCCGCATCATCGACGGCGCGCTCGCGCCGCGGCGCGCTCGCCGCGGGGACCGGCTCCTGACTGAAGAATTCAAACCGCGGCGCGGGCGGGCCTGGCGGCGCCAGTGCCGGCGGCGCTAGATCCAGTTGCGGGAATAGGCCATTGCGCAGCTCGGTGGCCAGGTACGGCAGGGCCAGCATCAGCAGCACCAGCAGCGCCCCGCGGTGATAGAGCGTCACGAGCAGCCGCAGGCGCCGGAAGGCGGCCCGCACCGGCGCCTGCGGTAAGACCCGCAGCAAGGCGGCGGCGGCCAGTACGTGCAGCCAGACCGTCTGCGGTGCCCCCGCTGTCTGCCAGGTCAGCAGCAGCGCCGCCAGGCTCGCCAGGCCCCAGCGCGGCCCCCACAGGCGGGAGATCGCCAGCGCCGCGATCAGCACCAGAAAGAGATCCAGCAGGGTCCAGCGGGCCAGCCAACTCGGAGGCAGGTTATCGACCCCGGCCACCGCCAGTAGATCCCAGCCGGGCGGCAGGAATAGGCGGGTGGCCGCCTCCTCGAAGGTCAGCGCCCAGCCGGCCGCCGGGATGCGGGTGAGGAGCCCGGCCGCCACCGCGTCGATCCGGGCATCGGCGACCACTTGCAGACGGCCCTGGCGGACCTCGATCCCATCGCGGGCGAAGGCGTCCGGGTCCAGGGCGTCGTCGGCCAGTGGCGGCAGCCGGGTGATGAAGCGCGGTTCGCCATCCACCAGCACCTGCCCTAGGTCCAGGATTGGCTCCGCATCCAGGCGCCAGCGTTGGCGCAACTCGCCACCGATGCGGTCACGCAGGCTGAAGCCGCCACCACCGAAGTCCAGCCACAGGTCGCGGGAGAGCCGGAGCTGATCGCTACCGCTGGCGCCGCGGCGCACGGTTCGCAGCGTCAGCCCTGGGTGCCCGGCGCCGACGGGGGTCGGGGCCAGGGTCGGGGTCGGGGTCGGGGCCGGTTCGGCGGCGGCAGTCACTGGCGCTGGGTCAGCGGCCGCATCGGCATCGGCATCGGCCGGCCCCGCACGGGTCAGCAGCCAGGCCGGCAGGCGCTGCCAGTCGGCGGGGATGCGAGCCTGGCGCGGGTCCACCGGGACCGCCCCGCCGGTGTCCTGGACCTCGACCTGTCGCAGCGCCGGTTGCGCCTGAAACGACCATACCTCCTGCTGCGGCCAAGGCGGGTCGGCCGCCGGCAGGGTCAGGGTCTCCAGGTCCAGCGGATGATAGGATTCGACGTGCAGGTTCCAGCGGCCCGGGCGCCCTTGCACCACCAGCATGTCGCCATCGAGACGCGCCGGCAGCGGACTATCGATCCGCAGCGGGATCGCCCCGGCGAGCAGGACCGGACCCAGTCGCAGCTCGCGCGCGCTGCCGCCCAGGTCCAGCGCCAGGCGCGTGCTCACCCGCAGCGGGATGTCATCGTCGATGCGCCGCGCCACCTCCAGGGTCAGGCTGTCGGCGGCCGCCGGCACCGCGACCGGGGACCCTGCCGCGCCTGGCTCCACGTCGGCCGTTAGCCAGAGCCGGCCATCGTCGTCGAGGCGGGGGCGCGCGATCGGCTCGCCGTCGATCTGCAGGCTGAGCAGTCCGGTCTGGGCCGGCAGGGTCAGTCCGTCCGGGCGCCGCGACCATTCGAACCGGCCGCGCAGGCGATGATCGCCGGGGCCCAGCCAGACGGTCGGCCGACCATCGCGCGCCACCACCGGCACGGCCGCGTCGCCGGTGATCACCTGCTGGGGCCAGGCAGCGGAGTCCCCGGGTAATGGCACCCAGTCGGCCGCCAATACCAGCCAGGCCTGGGTAAACTCGGCGCCATCCGCGGTCACCTCCAGCGTCAGCCGGCCTGGCCAGGCACAGATTGGTACCCCATCGTTGGCGTGGGCGCAGGCACGGCGATCTTCCTCGCCGAGCACCCAGGGCACCCAGGCCCGCAGCGCCGGCGGCAAAGTAGCCGGGTCCAGCGCCCGGGCCAGGGCCGTGGTCGTCACCAACCCACCTAGGACCAGCAGCAGGACTACCATCGAGGTGCGCCGTGCGCGGCGCGGGCGTCGATACATCTGCCAAACTCCTGTGTCAATCTGCGGCGACACCGGCCGCAGGGCGGGCACGCGACCCGCACCGGTCCGCCGGTTCGGCCGTCGGCGCGCATTCTGGCATGAGTGGGCCGCGCGCGGTACGCCGCCTCAACCCATCCAATCCCGCCCAGGACGTCACGGCCTGCGAGTGGGTCGTCGGCGTCATGCGCCAACGATTACCGATGGCAGCCCGGCAGCCAACCGTGGCTTGAACCCCCGCCGGGGCCGGCGTAGGCTTCGCCCCAACCCGCGACCTGCCGAGCCTGGTGCCTGCCCGCTGGCTGCCCGAGGCTTGCCCGTCGCCCCCGCGGCCAATGCCGCCGGATCAGCCCGGCCCTCGTCATGTCCGATCGCGCTCCAGACCAGCCCATGGCTACGCCAACCTCGGCGACCGATACAGCTGCAGCATCCACGGCAGCATCCGTGGCCTCAGTACCCGCCGCCTCGCTCGATCCGGACCTGTTCGATGGCCAGGGACCGTCGAAGGGGCTGCGCGAGACGACACTGCTGAGTCGGGATGCCCGCTTGGCCGGACGCCCTCGGCTATGCAGCGATTGCGGCCTGTGCGACAGCCAACTGCATGCTCAGATGGCCAGCGCCTGTGTCTTCGTGCGCAACCGTGGCGAGGAGATCGAGCAGCGCCTGTTCGGGCGTAACCGCCGCGATGGTGACGAGCTGCGCTTTGGCGTCTACCAGGCGATGCACGCCGCGCGCATGCGCCAGCCGCTGCCGCATGCGCAATGGTCGGGGATCGTCACCAGCCTGGCCGCGCGGATGCTCGAACGGGGCGAGGTCGAAGGGGTCATCACCGCGGCCAGCATGCCCGGGACCCGCTTTGCACCGCGGCCGATCCTCGCGCGCACGCCCGCCGAGGTACTGGCCAGCGCCGGCAACAAGCCCTGTCTGTCGCCCAATCTGGCCCTATTCGATGCGGTGCGCGCGGCCGGGCTGCGCCGAGTCGCCTTTATCGGGACTGGCTGTCAGGTGCATATGGTGCGCGCTAGCGAGGCACGGCTCCAGGCCGACCTCGGCCTGGAGCGCCTGGACATCATCGGCATCCCCTGCAGCGACAATGTTACCTATCCGGATCTGACCTATTTCCTGGAGCAGGTCTCGCGCTCGCCGGCAACCATCGTCCATTACGAATTCATGCAGGACTACAGCCTGCACATGCGTCATGAAGACGGTCAGGTGGAGCGGCTCAATTTCATCGATTTTCCGATGGACCGCCTGGAAGGTATCTTCCCGTCGGCTTGTCTATCCTGCTTCGACTACGCCAATACCCTGGCTGATCTCACCGTTGGCTACATGGGCAGTCCGCTCGGTTGGCAATGGCTGCTGGTGCGCACCGACCGCGGCCAGGCACTCCTGGACCTGCTCGCTCCGGATCTCGAATTCGGCGCCCTTCCCAGCGCTGGTGACCGCCGTCGCGGCATGCCCCGTTACCTGCAGATGCTGCACCAACCGCCGGGCAAGCCGCCGCGCCCGATCCGCCGACTGATCGCCTGGCTGCAGCGACACCGCGGCCCGCGCGGGCTGGAATTCGCCCGCGCCATCATCGAGATGAAGTCGTTCCGCAACCTCGATTATGTGCGTCAGCACTTCGCGCGCTTCGAACCGCGTATCGTGCCAGGGCACGTCTATCGAACCCTCGCTGCCTATGGCGAGGACTATGCGGCCATCTTCCAGCGGCCGCTGGCGCCGGCCGCGGTCGGCCCGGCGCCGCCGGTGACCGAGCCGGCAGACCCGTCTATTCCGAGCGCCCCGAGGCCCCCCGAGTATTGAAGGACACCTTCCACGGGGTGCGGTCATTACCAACGGTCGGGATGGCGGTGAGTTCCAGGGTGCCGACCTCGGAGACCACCGCCTGCAGATGCACTGGCACCACCTCGCCCTGCTTCCAGTGCTCGGCCGGCAGGCTGGTCTGGATCTCCTCCATCTCCTCGAGTTCATCCGCGGACCATTCCTCCAGCATCTCCCCGGCACGATCCTCGCGGCGCACGCTGGAGCCGAAGAAACGAAACCGCACCGGCTCGCCCACCACCAGCCCGAACTCCTGGGGTGCGGTGAGCGGCTCAGAGCCCTCCTCCAGGCCGAAGGGCACCAGACAGAGGGCGTGCAACTCTGGCTCCATACCGGGGATCGCGGGCATGGAGCGTTCGACGCCAACGTAATAGGAATGGGAGGTGCCGCCGCGGATGCGTACCCCACCATGGCGGCGCACATGGGCATAGAAGGCTGCCCCGCGGGCCACTGCCAGGTCGAGATCGCGCGCCGCCAATAACCGCGCCGGCGGGGCATCCTCGGCCCCCAACCATTGGTTGATCACGCTCAGCACACGCTCGCGCAATACCGTGGCATTGAACACGCCGCCGTTGAACAGCACCGCGGTGGGATGCAGGAAGCTGGCCCAGTGGGCATGTTCGACAAAGCCCTCCAGATCGCCGGTGGCGCCGGCCTGTTTCGCCAGGAAGGCGGCCAGGTGGCGGGTCACCGCCGGGTCCTGAGCGAACGGTAGGCCAACCTTGGTCAGCGCCCCGCGGGCGCGCTGGGCCGGGCGGTCGGCAGCGGCACACTCAGGGAAGAAGCCGTCGATCAGGGTGCGGGTGACCTCCGCGCGGGTCAGTTCGGTGCGGATGCTGCCGCCGATCAGCTTGGCGCCGCGACTCGGCACCACCACCGGCACCGACTCCAGTTCGGCATCGGCCAGCAGGGCCTCCTTGGCCTGGCGACAGCCATGGGTCAGGGCCTGCAGTTGCCAACGGTCCAGGTCAACGCCCAGGGCCTTGAGCTTCTGGCGCACAACATGGGCCAGGGTCAGATCCATGTTGTCGCCGCCGAGCAGGATGTGCTCGCCCACCGCGACGCGGTTCAGCTCCAGCGCCCCATCCTCCTCGGTGACGGCGATCAACGAGAAATCGCTGGTGCCGCCGCCCACGTCGACGACCAGGATGATGTCGCCGACCTTGACCTCATGACGCCAGCGACCCTGACTGTCGTTGACCCAGCTGTAGAGGGCCGCTTGCGGCTCCTCTAGCAGGACCAGATGCTCGATGCCGACGGCGCGGGCGGCCTCGGCAGTGAGTTCCCGGGCGGCCGGATCGAACGAGGCCGGCACCGTCACGGTGACCTCCTGCTGATGCAGCGGGGCGTAAGGATGCTGCCCGTTCCAGGCCTCGCGCAGATGGGTCAGGTAATGCACGGTGGCATCGAAGGGCGAGACCTGATCGATCTCCGCAGGGACATCGGGGGGCAGGATGGCCGCTTTGCGGTCGACATCCGGATGGCACAGCCAGGACTTGGCACTAGCGACCAGGCGGATCGGCGTAGTCGAACCCTGGCGGCGGGCCAGTTCGCCGCTGACCCGCCCGGGATCACCGCCCCAGGGCAGGCTGAGATCGCCGGCACGGAACTCGTCCGGATGCGGCAGATACAGAAATGACGGTAGCAGGGTGCGCTCTTCCACCGACCCCGGGGCGGTCAACTGGGGGACCGGCATGATCTGCTGCTCGACCTCCTCCCCCTCGCATTTGGCCGATTCCACATAGGACAGGGCGCAATGGGTGGTACCCAGATCGATACCAATAGCAAATCGGGGGCTACTCACAGCTCGACCTCCGCGGCAGCCAGGATATGAACATCATGGCTGCTCGCGACCTGCGGCAGCCGCACCTCAACCGCGCGCCAGCCGCGGTGGACCAGGGAACCGGTGAAGGGCGGCTCGCCGACCACATTGCCGGTCGGCCGCACGCTGGCCGGATCAAAGCCCTTCATGAGGGTGATCGGGCTGCCCTCGGCCTCCTCGCGCACCGGGGCAATACTCAGGTGCTGGCGCAACACCCGCCGGCAGCCGGCATGCACCACCCGGGCGGCGGCACCGACCTCCTGATCGGTATAACCGGTGACCTCCTCTTCCAGAAAATCGATGAATCTGCCCTCCTTCTGCAGCAGCGACAACAGCAACAGAGCCGAGTCCGGCCCGGACGTCTGCAACACCGCGGCCGGGGCCGCTGGTGCCGGCTCGGGCTTGGACCGCCCCGGTCCCACCGTCAGCGGCAGCGACGAGGATCCGGCAACATAAAGATCGGTCAGGGTGCGAGCATAATCGGCGTCGGCCAGGCCTCGGTACAGACTGTACAGCGAGATTGGCAGACGCCGCAGGACCACCCAGGTCTTGCGCGCCAGCACCACCGACCAGCGGGCGACCACCACGGTGGCCTTGCGCAGCCACATCCAAGCCTTGCTCAGCAGGGGGATGACAACCGCGAGCACGGGTTTGAGCCGGTCAGACAGCGACGGCTTCGCATCGGTCATGTTGCGGATCCTCTGTTGTGGTTCCAATGTCATCTGGTTCTGATCTCGGCGACAGCGGAAAACGCCCCTACGGCGGCAGGGGTCGTCTCCCAGAGCACCTCCCGGGGAATCAGCAGCGGGTTGGCCAGCAGACCCGACGCCAGCCGGCGCCGACCCAGTGCCACCGACCAGGTACGCCGGGACTGGCCCGGGGGCCGGCGTTGGCGCAGCGCCGATCGAGCCACGGCGGCCGCTCATGGTACCGCGCCCTGCAGGTATGGATCATCTGTCCATGTTCCGGCCTCCGGGCAATGGCATACTCTGCACCCTCAGCCTGCACTGACGGCCCACGGGTGCCGCCAGGCCGCCCCAGCCGTCCCGAGGTTTCCCAGTCACTATGAGCGAGCACACCGCCGACCCCGACGCACTGATGGTGCCCACCGCCACCGAGCGTGAGGAGATGATCGCAGTGGCGGCCTATTATCTCGCCGAGCAGCGCGGATTTGCCCACGGCGGCGCGGGCGACGACTGGTTGCGCGCCGAGCGCGGCATTGATGCCATGCTCGCGGCGATACGCGAACGCGGCGTGACCCGGCGCCAGTTCGAGCGTGCCGGGCTACGCAATGCGCTGCAGCTCTGGCAGGGAATCGAGGCGCTCTGAGTTGGGCGCTGTACCCGCCGCGTGTCGGGCTGGTTGCTGGGCCCCCACCGGGTGCATTCAGATGTCGGCCCGAGTCGCTGCGCGGACCTGACAGTTGTCTGCAGCCGCGCCTGACAACCCCTCTCTCCGACCTCTTGTCCGGCATCCTGATGTTGCCCCGTGCCGGCTTGGCCGCAGGGTGGTACGCCGCTAGCGATCGGCGGACCCATAACCCGGCATCGCCGCCTTGGCAACGGCGTTTCAATATCTTAGTATGCCGGTCGCACAACGATAATTATCAAAGCCGACGACAAGGATCACCCAGGTCGCTCGGGTCGGACCTCGCACCCCCCAAGTGCCACCGCCCCGTTCGCTTGTTGCTAACAAGAGAGGACACGCATGCCTGCCACCAACGGGTCGTCCATGCCCGACCGCGCTGACACTGCCCATTCCCCTTCCACGCCCGGGTCGGCGGCGTCTGCCAGCACGACCGAGCACGGCGGCGATCACGCGTCGGTCGCTGCCACCAAACCGGCGGGCAACTGGAATAGCAGACGCAACCGCTTTCTCCTGCTGTCGGGGATGTTTCTGGCCGGTATTGCCGTGGTCGGACTGATCAATGCCAGTATTGATGGCACCAATACCCTCGAATTCTGTGTCTCCTGCCACACCATGGATACCCCCTACGAGGAGTACAAGACCAGCAAGCACTATATGAATGCCGCCGGTGTCCAGGCGACCTGTGCCGATTGTCATGTCCCCAAACAACTGGGCCCGAAGCTGGTCACTAAGGTCGTCGCAGCCAAGGACGTCTGGCACGAGATACTGGGTACCATCGATACCCCCGAGAAATTCGAGGCACGCCGCTGGAAGATGGCCTCGCGCATCTGGGACATCATGGAGCGCAGCGATTCTCGGGAATGTCGGACCTGCCATGAATTCAAGAGCATGGACTTATCCGAACAGGGCCGTACCGCACGTGCCCGGCACGCCCGCGCCGAAGAACGCGGACAGACCTGCATCAACTGTCATTCCGGCATCGTGCATGGGATGCCGAGCCGCCCTACCGATGACAGTTGATGCTGCCGCGGCGGCGGCCAGTATCGCCACTGATACTGGCTCGCCTGCCGCCGGCAGCCGCTGCTGACGCCACCCGTACGGCAAGATCGCAGCAAGAACCCGGACCCAGCCACAGCACCTGCCGCCCAAAGCCGACAGGTCAAGCGCAGACCCAAAGAGCGCTGCCTAAGATGTGTTGCCATGACTATAACCACTGAGAAAACCTGGAAAAACATACGCCAATCAGTGTCGCGCCCTGAGTTTTGCTGTCCTGCGCGCTGGCTGCGCCAGGTCCTGGCAGTTGTGCTATTACTACCAGCCCTCGCGACGGCCCCAGCCCTTGCCACGACCGGGGACTCGGCGCTCGCCGACGCCCTCGCGCGCGATCTGCGCGATCTGGCGATGATCGGCGATGATCCTGGCATCGAGGTCCTATTGGAGCGCGGCGTGGACATCAACGCCCCCAGCCAATTCGGGAAGACGGCGCTGATGTTTGCCACCGAGATCGGCAACCTCAGCACCGTCGCCTTGCTGCTGACCCGCGGTGCCGATGTCAATGCCCGCACCGTTTCCGGTTGCACCGCGCTGACCTTCGCCGCCGAGAACCAGCACTATGCGCTGACCGCGCTGCTGCTGGAGCGTGGCGCTAACGTCCACGACCGCACGCGCGCCGGCTGGGACGCCCTGATGATCGCCTCCCGCCATGGCATGCGCGAGATGGTCGAGCAATTACTCTTTAGCGGCGCCGATCCCAAGGCCGCTGATCGCGATGGCCGCACTGCGCTGGTGCAGGCCGCCGAGCGCGGACGGACCGCGGTCATCGGCCCGCTGGTGCGTGCCGGCGCGGAGTTGGAGAGCCGCACCCGCACCGGCGCCACGGCCCTGATCGTGGCCGCCGATCGCGGGCATACCGACAGTGTCGAACGCCTGCTGACCCTGGGGGCCGATGCCAATGCCCGCGACGAGATGGGCGGGACGGCCCTGCTGGCGGCCGTGGGCCAAGGCCATCAGGAGGTTGCCGAGCTGCTGCTGCGTCAGGGCGCCGACCCGAATCTGCAGGACGAAGAGGGCGTCTCGGCCCTGATGGAGGCGGTGACCACCCGGCACAACGAGCTAGTTGACTTGCTGCTTGCCTACCAGGCCGACCCCAGCCTGATCGACCAGGAAGGTCAGACCGCAGCGGACTTGGCCCGTGCGAGCGGCAACGAGGCCGCCCTCGGCGCCTTGGTGCCCTGACGGTATCCGTAAGGTCCTGTGAGGTTCGACACACCCTGCGGTGCCGGCGCTCTAATCGCAGAGCGGCCCTCGGGGCCGATCCTCTCGACGCGAATCCATGACAAAGATCACGACAAGAAAGACCACGACAAAGATCACAACAAGAAAGACCACGGCGACAGGATTATCGGCAATTTCTAGACCCCGGCCCGCATACCCGCCGCAACGGGGTGCGACCGCCGGGGCTATCCAACCTATGCCCGACCGGGCCGGCGCGAGCGCCGGCCATCCGGCATCGTGGAGCCTAGGCTCCCTTTCGGTCCCCAGCGCTTGCACTCATTCCCAAAGGAGGAATCATGGCCAAGCACATCACTAAACTGGCAGTCATCGGTGCCCTGCTCGCCCTTGGCCTGTCGTCAGGTACCTTCGCCGCACCCCCCACCGCGAAGATGCTGGTAGATACCTGCGCAGGCTGCCACGGCACCAAAGGCAACAGCGTCGGCCCGGCCATCCCGATCATCTCGGCGATGGACCCCTATGTCTTCATCGACATGATGGAGGCCTATGCCAACGACGAGATCTATTCCACCGTCATGGGCCGCATCGCCCGCGGCTATACCGAAGAAGAGATCGAGCTGATGGCCGAATACCTGCATGAGCAGGAGTTCAAGCCGGCCCAGCAGTCGTTCGACGAGTCCCTGGTGGAGGCCGGGGCCAAGCTCCATGACCGGTTCTGCGAGAAGTGTCATATCGAGGGCGGCAAGCCGGTTCCGGACGAGGAGGATTACTACATCCTTGCCGGCCAATGGGTGCCCTACCTGCGCTTCGCGATGGAGGACTTCATCGCCGATCGTCGCGAAATGCCTCGGGACATGGCCCGGCGGGTCACCCGGATGAAGAAGGAGCATGGCATGGAGGAATCCCTGGAGGCCCTCTACGCCTTCTATGCGGCCTTTACCGATTTCGAGAGCACCGGTGCCGGTGACGACGACGACGACGAATAAGCCCCACGCGGAGGTGAGAGCAGATGGCTATGAACAGACGTGACTTCGTCAAGACCACCGGCGCCGTAGCCGCCGTCAGTGCCCTGGGTTTTCCGCACATCGCCCGTGCCGATGCCAAGAAGGTGGTCATCGTCGGTGGCGGGACCGGTGGCGCCACCGCGGCCAAGTACCTCAAGCTGGCCGATAGTTCCATCGATGTGACCATCATCGAGCCGAACGAGACCTATTACACCTGCTACATGAGCAACGAGGTCATCAGCGGCGAGCGTCAGATCGAGAGCCTGGCCCATGGCTATGACGGCCTCAAGGGCTATGGCATCAAGGTCGTCCACGAGGCGGCAACGGCGATCGATCCCGACAAGAAGTTGGTCAAGACCAGCGGCGGCAACGAATTCGCCTACGAGCGCTGCATCGTCGCCCCCGGTATCTCGCTGCTGTTCGATCGGGTGGAGGGGATGAGTGCTGCGGCGGCCGAGAAACTGCCCCATGCCTGGAAGGCGGGTGAGCAGACCCGTATCCTGCGCACGCAACTCGAGGCGATGGACGATGGTGGCGTGTTTGTGATTACGGTGCCCCGCAGCCCCTTCCGCTGCCCGCCTGGCCCCTACGAGCGGGCCAGCCAGGTGGCCATGTACTTCAAGGAGCACAAGCCGAAGTCCAAGGTGGTGATCCTCGACTCCAACCAGGCCTTCTCCAAGCAAGGCCTGTTCGAGCAGGGCTGGACGCGGATGTACGGCCATGGCACCGATAACGCGATGATCGAGTGGCAGCCAGGACCGGATGCGGCCATCGTGCGGGTCGACCCCGACGAGATGCTGATCGAGACCGCCTTCGACGAGGTCAAGGGCGATGTCATCAATCTGATCCCGCCCCAGGCCGCCGCCCAGATCGCCATCGATGCCGATCTCACCGACAACACTGGCTGGTGTCCCGTCGACATGAAGACCTTCGAGTCGACTCAGCACGCCGGCATCTATGTGATCGGCGATGCGGCGATGGCCACCACCATGCCCAAGTCAGCCTATTCCGCCAACAGCCAGGGCAAGGTCGCGGCGGCCGCCATCGTAGCGGCGCTCAATGGCGAGGAGCCCGGTACGCCCTCCTATGTCAACACTTGCTACAGCATCGTCGGCAAGGACTATGGCATCTCGGTGGCCGCTGTCTATCGCCTGAGCGCCGACGGTAAGAGCATCGATAGCGTCGAGGGCTCGGGCGGTGTCACGTCGATGGATGCGGAGGACTTCTCCCTGGCCCGCGAAGTGCAGTACGCCTATAGCTGGTACGACAACATCGTCGCCGACAGCTTCTTCTGAAGCCAACCTGACTCAGGGCCGCAACGCGGCCCTTTTTTTGGCCTTGCGGGCGGTGAGGCGTTGCATAGCGGGACGACCGGCCAGGTCGGGGCGACAGTTAGTGGCCGACGTCGGCAACCCGGTTGACAAACGACATGGATAACAGAATTACGTTATATTAGCGTATGATTATATTATTACCACAGGGACAAACTCCATGCTCGATTGTCGCCTCATGCGCGCCAGCGTCCTCCTTTCTGCCGGTCTGCTGATCAGTGGCGTCCTGCTCGGTCTGATCGCCTTCAGCGGGCTGCTAGCGGTCGCATTCAGTCAGTTGGCCCTGATGATGGTGCTATCCGCTGCCCTCCTCCTCGGCTGCATCTTTCTACTTGCGCTGACCCCGGGCGTTGCCCGCCGGCTGGAGGAGTGCCGTCACTAGGCATCAAACTGGACCTCAAACCGGAAGGGATTCAACAGGGCATCTGATCATCCGCGCCCCCCCCTGGGCCGCTCCGACCCGATCCCGGTTCCATGCCGGTCCGCCGGTCCGGGGGCTCGTCCGCGCCAATAGGCTCGGGCAACGCCACCAGGGGGTCTGCTATCTGACGATCGATGAAGGCATCCCGGGCCGACTTTGCCCGGCTGAAGATCTCCAATAGATGCTCTCCATCACCACGACGGATGGTACCGGCCAGATCGGTCAGTTCCTCGCCGAAGCGTTCCAGTACATGGCTTAGGGCCTCGGCGTTGGCCATGCAGATATCCCGCCACATGATGGGACTCGACGATGCAATGCGGGTAAAGTCCCGAAAACCACCAGCGGCGTAGCGGAAGATCTCCTCATTGCCCTGCATGCGTGCCAGCGCATCCACCAGGCCGAAGGCCAGCATGTGGGGGAGATGGCTGGTCGCCGCGAGCACCTCATCGTGATGTGCGACCTCCATCTCGCTGACCTCGGCCCCCACCGTTTGCCACATCAGCCGCACCCGCGCCAGTGCCGTGGGATCGGTCTGTGGTAGCGGGGTCAGGATTACCCGTCGGTGCTGGTACAGTTCCGGAAACGATGCGCCCACACCACTGCGCTCGGTGCCAGCGATGGGATGGCCAGGCACAAACCGCGGCAAGGCCGGACCGAGCACCGCACGGGCATCGGCCACGATACTTCCCTTGACGCTGCCGCCATCGGTGACGACCGCATCCGGGCGCAGTTGGCCACTGATGCGCTCCAGGGTGGCGCGCATGGCCCCCATGGGGACGGCCAGAAAGACCAGATCGGCATCCTTGACGGCCACGGCCGGGTCCCGGGTACAGCCATCGATCACACCAAGATCGAAAGCAAGTTCCAGATTGGCCGGCGAACGACCGCAGCCGATGATCTCACCCACCACGCCAGCGGACCGCAAGGCGCGTGCCAGCGAACCGCCGATCAGTCCCACCCCAATCACCGCCAGACGCTCGATCATCCTGACAACACCTGCGCCAGGGCCGCTAGCAGGCGGTCATTTTCCCGCGCCAGCCCGATGCTGATGCGCAGATGGTTGGGCAGACCATAGTTGCCCACCGGGCGGCAGATGACCCCGAGCCGCAACAGCGCCTGGTCCACCGGCCCTGCCGGACGGCCAAGATCGACGCTGAGGAAATTGCCAACTGACGGGATGTGACTCAGCCCCAGGGCCTCGATCCCTGCCACTAAGCGGCCCATCTCGCGAGCGTTGTGGGCTACTGAGCGGGCCAAGTGCGCGGTATCCCCCAGGGCGGCGATGGCGGCCACCTGCGCCGGTGCATTGACGTTGAACGGCTGCCGCACCCGATTCAACAAGTCCGCAATCCCGGGATGGCTAAGACCATAACCAACCCGCAACGCGGCCAGACCATGCACCTTGGCAAAGGTGCGGGTCACGATCAGATTGGGAAACGCAGACAGCCAGGTACTGCAGTCCGGATAGTCCGGGGCAGCGACGTAATCGAAATAGGCCTCGTCCACCACGCATAGACAGGTGGGCGGCAGGGCCGACAGGAAGGCCCGCAACGGCTCCGCGGCGAGCCAGGTCCCGGTGGGATTGTTCGGATTGGCGATCCAGATCACCCGTGTGCGTGCGCCGATCAGGGCCGCTATGGCGTTCAGATCATGGCCGAAGGCATGCGCCGGCGCTACCCGCGCGGTGGCCCCGACAGTCTGCGTCGCGATGGGATAGACGGCAAAGGCATGTTCGGAATAGACCGACTCTAATCCCGGACCGAGGAAGGTACGCGCAACCAGATCGAGGACGTCGTTAGATCCGTTGCCTAGGGTGACCTGCAGCGGATCCAGGTGATGATGCGCAGCAATGGCCTCGCGCAAGGCAAAGCCACCACCATCGGGGTAGCGAGCCAGGTCTGCGGCGCAACGCTGGAAGGCATCCCGTGCCGCTTCGCCACACCCGAGTGGATTCTCGTTGGAGGCGAGCTTGATCGCGCCGCTGACCCCGAGTTCCCGCTCCAGTCGCTCGGGCGGCTTCCCCGGCACATAAGGATGCAGGGTGCCGATCTGCGGCTGCGCCAGCGATAGGAACGTTGGTATAGTCACTTGCACCCCCGGAATACCGCGCACCGCATAGAACCCTCGGCCATGAACCCCGGCACCCTAGCAGATTGTCGGATCTCGGCCATGAGGGCTACAGCACCGCCTCCGGATAGGAACCCAGCACCTTGCACAGATTGGCTGCCGCCCGCAGCGCGGCTAGTGCCGCGGCCACCTCGGGCGCCTCACGGTGACCACTGATATCCACAAAAAAGACATAGTCCCAGACGCCCTGCCGCGATGGCCGCGACTCGATCCGGGTCATGCTGATCCCCTGCTGCGCCAGTGGAGTCAGCAGGCGATGCAGCGCACCCGCCTCGTTGCGGCAGGACAACAACAGGCTGGTCTTGTCACACCCGCTCGGCGGGGCATCCTCGCGACCGATGACCAGGAACCTGGTGGTGTTGCCGGGTTCGTCCTCGATGCGTTCGGCGAGGATGTTCAGATCATAAAGAACCGCGGCCGCCTCACCAGCCACCGCAGCGCTGTCGGCGTGCAGCGCGGCCAGCCGGGCCGCCTCGGCATTACTGCCGACCGCGATGCGTTCGGCCCGGGGCAGGTGCCGGTCGAGCCAGCCACGACACTGGGCCAGCGATTGCTGATGGGAGAATATCCGCAGGACCGCGTCGAGTCGCTCGCCACGGCCCAGGAGATGATGATGGATGCGCAACGTGACCTCGCCGGCAATGCGTAGCGGCGAGCGCATGAACATATCCAGGGTATGGTTCACCACCCCCTCGGTCGAGTTCTCTACCGGCACCACGCCAAAATTGCAGGAGCCAGCCTCGACCTCGCGGAATACGTCACCGATGGCCCCGAACGGCAACGCCTGCACCGAGTGGCCGAAATGCTTCAGTGCCGCCGCCTGGGTGAAGGTCCCTTCCGGCCCCAGGTAGCCGACTGCCAGGGGCCGTTCCAGGGCTAGACAGGCAGACATGATTTCGCGGAATAGTCGCGCCACCTCCTCGCCTTCCAGCGGCCCTGGATTCTGCGACTTGATCCGGCGCAGGATGTCGGCCTCGCGCTCGGGGCGGTAGAAATGCCCCAGGGCGCCGGTCTCCTCCTTGATCCGCGCCACCTGCTGAGCCAGGGTGGCGCGTTCGGAGATCAGTCGCAGCAATTCGCCATCGATGTGGTCGATGCGGCTGCGGACCTGCTGCAGGCGCTCGTCGCCAGTCATTGGTGCCGATCCCCCGTCGTCGTCACAGTGGGCCGCGTCCAGGCGACACCGATCGCTCAGCGTCACCCAGGCAGGACAGGATGCCCCGCCCGTCGCAAGTGCCGGTGTGCACACCGACGCGTTGCCCAGGCGAGCGCGGCGTCGGGACCCATCTCCCAGCGAGGCCGGGTCGGCTGCCCTCTCGGCGTCTCGCGGGCACGATGGATGCGTCAGACCGGCGCCAGACCTTCTAGCTTAATCGGTATCGCTGGCCACGGTTTTGCCACCGAGGCAGCGCACTGACAACACCCCTTCGATGGCGGCAATCTCCCGCGCTGTCGCGGGCGGACAGGGTCGCTCGACGTCGATCAAGGTCACGGCCATATCCCCTCGGGAGCGGTTCAGCATGTCCAAGATATTGAGTCCGGCTGCCGCCAGATCGCTGGACATCTGCCCGACCATATTGGGGACATTGCGATTGACCACGGCGATACGATACCCGCCGTTGCGCGGCAGCACGATCTCCGGAAAGTTGACCGAATGAGTGACGTTGCCATCCTCGAGATAGGCCCGTAACTGTTCGGCCACCATCACCGCACAGTTCACCTCTGCCTCGGCGGTCGAGGCCCCAAGGTGGGGCAAGGTCACCACCCGCGGATGCCCTTTCAAGAGATTGCTTGGGAAGTCGCAGATATAGGCATAGAGCTTGCCGGTATCCAGCGCCGTGATCGCAGCATCGTCGTCGATGATCCCGTTACGCGAGAAATTCAATAGCACCGCACCGTCCTTCATCGTTCGGATGCGCTCGCCACTGATGAGATGCCGGGTCTGTTCGGTCAGCGGGACGTGCGAGGTGATGAAGTCTGACCGCGCGACCAGATCGTCGATGGAGAGCGCAGCCTCGACATCCCGTTCCAGCCGCCAGGCGCTGCGCACGGTAATGCTAGGATCGTAGCCGATCACCCGCATGCCGAGGGCGCGCGCGGCGTTGGCCACCAGGACTCCAATCGCCCCGAGACCGATCACCCCCAGGGTACGGCCTGGCAATTCAAACCCGACGAAGCGCTTCTTGCCTGCCTCGACCGCTTGATGGATGGCGGCATCGTCGCCATCGAGGTCGCGGGCGAACTGCCAGGCCGGCGCGATATTGCGGGCCGCCAACAGCATGCCGGCGACAACCAGTTCCTTCACCGCGTTGGCATTGGCACCGGGGGCATTGAACACCGCGATCCCGCGCATGCTCATCTCAGCCACCGGGATGTTATTGACGCCAGCGCCGGCTCGGCCGATGGCCTTGACCGACTCCGGGATGGGACGACCATGTAGGCTGGCCGAGCGCACCAGCAGCGCGTCGGGGTGCACCATCTCGGAGGCAATCTCATAGGTCTCCCGCGGCAAGCGATCGAGCCCAGCCACGGCAATGTGATTGAGTGTCTGAATCTTGAACATGTCATTAACCATCGGTGCGTACCAGCCACGGCGCGAGCGGCCGGATTGGGCGTTGCTGGAACCCCGGTTGCCAGAGTCGGACTGCCCGCGAGAACGCTCTTGCAATAGGCCGCGGAACCAGCGGCTGGCCGATGCCGGGATGCCACTCGCCGCGGGGCGCGTTACCTGGATCAGGCAACAGGATGGGGCGCCAGCGACCGGTGCCGGTTCGGATGTCGGTCATCAAGCCTGGGTGCGCTCGAACTCGGCCATGTACTCGACCAAGGCCGCAACCCCGGACTCAGGCATCGCATTGTAGATGCTGGCACGCATGCCGCCGACCGAGCGATGGCCCTTCAGCGTCAACAGACCCTGCTCGCGGGCACCAGCGAGAAAGGCCTCGTCGCGGCTGGGATCGGCGAGGGTGAAAGGGACGTTCATCCAGGAGCGCGAACTCGGCTCCACCGGATTGGCATAGAAGTCAGAGTTATCGATCGCAGCATAGAGGCGTTCGGCCTTGCGCCGATTGATCTCGGCCATCGCGGCGAGCCCACCCAAATCCTTGAGCCATTGGAACACGAGACCCGCCAGATACCAGGCATAGGTGGGCGGCGTGTTGTACATGGAGCCGCTCTCGGCATGCACGCGGTAATCGAACATGGTCGGCGTGCCGACCATAGTGACACCGATCAGATCCTCGCGCACGATGACGATGGTGAGTCCAGCCGGACCAATGTTCTTCTGCGCCCCAGCGTAGATCAGGCCATAACGGGAGACCGCGATCGGGCGCGACAGCAAGGTCGAGGACATATCTGCCACCAACGGCGCCGCGACGGTCTCCGGGACATACGGAAACTCCACCCCCTCGATGGTCTCGTTGGGGGTGTAATGGACGTAGGCCGCGGTAGTGGAAAGGTCGAGTTCGTGCTGAGCGGGGGCGCGGGTAAAGCGCTCGGACTGGGTACTGGCGGCAATATGCACCGCACCATAACGATGGCCCTCGGCGATCGCCTTCTTGGACCAACTCCCGGTATTGAGATAGTCCGCCCGGCCGATGTCGCGCATCAGATTCATCGGCACCATCGCGAACTGGCTGGAGGCGCCCCCTTGCAGAAACAACACGCGATAATTGGACGGGATCGCCAGCAATTCCCGCAGGTCGGCCTCCGCCTGCGCGGCAATGGCCATGAATTCCTTGCCGCGATGACTCATCTCCGCTACGCACATGCCGCTGCCATGCCAGTCCATCAATTCTTCCTGGGCGCGGCGCAGCACCGGCTCCGGTAGCATGGCCGGGCCCGCGCTGAAGTTATAGGCTCGGGACATCAAGGGTCTCCGTTCAGATCAGACAAAAGCGGTCACCGGGCGCGCACTGCAGGGACGCCGCCGGCCGCGTAAGCGGGGTTCAGGTCGGCTCATCAGTCGCCGGTCCGTCGTCGCCATCAGGAGCCCCCTCCGGTTCAGCGCCTCCCTCTCCGCCCTCGCCATTGAGGGCGATGATGCGCTCGATCCCGGCCAGGCGCTGACCTTCGCCAAGATTGATCAGCCTCACCCCTTGGGTATTGCGGCTGAGCATCGAGATGCCATCCACCGCGGTGCGCACCAGGGTACCGGCCTCAGTGATCAGCATGATCTCGTCGCCGGGCAGGACCAGGACCGCGCCGACCTGCTCGCCATTGCGTTCGTTGATGCGCATCGAAATGACCCCCTTGGTCCCGCGCCCCTTGGTCGGGAATTCCTCAACTGGCGTGCGCTTGCCGTAACCGTTTTCGCCGACCGTCAGCACGCTGCCCGGCTCAGCGATGACCAGCGAGATCACCCGCTGTCCGGACTCCAAGGCGATCCCACGCACACCATGAGCAGTGCGCCCCATCGGGCGGACTTCGCGCTCACTGAAGCGTGCTGCCTTGCCGCCAGAGGTAAACAGCATCATGTCCTGGCGACCATCGGTAACCGCGACGCCGATCAGATATTCGTTCTCATGCAGGTCGATGGCGATCAGACCCCGACTCAGTGGTCGCGAAAAATCCGCTAGCGGTGTCTTCTTGACGGTGCCCTGGCTGGTGGCCATGAACACGAAGCTGCCCGCCTCATAATCACGCACCGGCAGGGTGGCATTGATACGCTCGCCCTGCTCTAAGGAGAGCAGATTCACGATGGGCCGGCCGCGGGCGTTGTACCCGGCCTGCGGCAGCTCATAGACCTTGAGCCAGTACACCTTACCGAGGCTGGAGAAGCAGAGCACGGTGTCGTGGGAATTGGCGACGAACAGTCGATCGATGAAATCGGCATTCTTGGTACTGGCGGCACTGCGGCCTTTGCCGCCTCGCCGCTGGGCCTGATATTCCGACAGCGGCTGCGCCTTCACGTAGCCGGCATGAGAAAGGGTGACAACCACATCTTCCGGCGCGATCAGATCGAGTAGGGTCAGATCGGTCTGGTCAGTCAGGATCTCGCTGCGGCGTGCATCGCCGTACTGATCGCGAATCGCCAGCAATTCGTCGCGGATAATCTGCATCAGATGCTCGGGGTTGCGCAGGATATCCAGCAATTCGCCGATGTGCGCCAGGATCTCTCCGAACTCGCGGACGATCTTATCCTGTTCCAGCCCGGTGAGACGCTGCAATTGCAAGTCGAGGATCGCCCGCGCCTGGCGCTCGCTGAGACGGTAGCGGCCGTCGGCGCCGAGACCGAGACCGATCTCGAGATCGTCCGGCCGGGTCTCGGCGGCACCAGCACGCTCCAGCATCCCGGCCACCGCGCCAGCGCCCCAGGCCCGGCCCATCAGCCCCGCGCGCGCCTCCGCCGGGCTCGCCGAGGCCTTGATCAGAGCGATCACTTCATCGATATTCGCGAGGGCAACGGTATAGCCCTCCAACAGGTGCGCGCGCGCCCGCGCCTTGCGCAACTCGAAGAGGCTACGCCGGGTCACGACGTCGCGCCGGTGCCGGAGGAAATACTCCAGCATTTGCTTGAGGTTGAGCGTGCGCGGTTGCCCGTCCACCAGCGCGACCATATTGATGCCGAACACCGTCGCCAGCTGGGTATGCTGGTAGAGATTGTTCAGTACCACGTCGGGGTAATGATCACGCTTGATCTCGATCACCACGCGCAGTCCGTCCTTGTCGGACTCGTCACGCAACTCGGCGATGCCCTCCAGGCGTTTTTCCTTGACCAACTCGGCCATCTTCTCGAGCATGCGCGCCTTGTTGACCTGATAAGGCAACTCGGTAACCACGATCGCCTCGCGCCCGCTGCGCTTGTCGGTCTCGGTATGGGTGCGGGCCCGCAGATGGACGCGCCCACGGCCGGTGCGATAGGCATCGCGGATGCCGCGAACTCCGTTGATGATGGCCGCGGTGGGGAAGTCCGGTCCCGGCACCAGTTCCAGCAGCCGCTCCAACGGCACTAGTGGGTCATCAATGATTGCGAGGCAGGCAGCAATGATCTCGCCGAGGTTGTGCGGCGGAATATTGGTGGCCATGCCGACGGCGATGCCGGCGGACCCGTTAACCAGCAGATTGGGAAAGCGCGCTGGCAGGACTGTCGGTTCGTGCTCGGCTTCGTCGTAGTTGGGAACGAAATCGACGGTCTCCTTGTCGAGGTCGTCGAGCAGGGTATGGGCGATGCGCGACATGCGCACCTCGGTGTAGCGCATCGCGGCCGGGGCGTCCCCATCGACCGAGCCGAAATTGCCCTGCCCGTCCACCAACATATAGCGCATGGAAAACGGCTGGGCCATGCGCACGATGGTGTCATAGACGGCAGTGTCACCGTGCGGATGGTACTTACCGATCACATCGCCAACGACGCGCGCCGATTTCTTGTAGGGCTTGTTCCAGTCATTGCCAAGTTCATTCATCGCAAACAGGACCCGCCGGTGCACCGGCTTGAGTCCGTCGCGCACATCCGGCAGGGCACGTCCAACGATGACGCTCATCGCGTAGTCGAGATACGACTGGCGCATCTCGTCTTCGAGATTGATCGGCAGGACCTCTTTTGCGAAATCGACCATGGTAGAGGCGACCGCGGCCAACGCTTGGGCCGCACAGGAGGAGGGATGGGAAAAAAGGTTGTCAGTTTAGCATGGGCCGGGGCTAGCCCGCAGGACGGCGCCGCTCGCCCTTGGCTGGTCGCCGTGCCAGTGCCCGCGCCTGATGCCCCTGGGGTCGCGGCAACGCGCCATCGACCTCCTTAGCCAGCGATCAGCGTCGCCATCCCGGCCGCGAGCAGCAACGCCAGCATCAGCGCGATCGCGGCCGCCACCGCGATCAAGCGTAACGCTTGCCGCAGATCGGAGGCCTCCAGATCCGCTGGCCAGTCCGGCGCGCCGAGGTAGTCGCTGTTGACGAGTTGGCCGCGGCGCCGGATCGGCCCCAACAGCCGAACCCGCAGGGCGCCGGCGCAGGCGGCCTCGGACCAGCCGGAGTTGGGACTCGGCAGCCGTCCGTGCTCGCGCCAGGCGGTGACCAAGGCGTCCCGCGGATGGCCGCCGGTCAGTGCCGCAGCCAGGGCGATCAGAGGTACCGAGAGGCGCGCCGGCAACCAGTGAATCAGGTCGTCAGCACGCGCCGAGGCCCAGCCAAAGGCCAGATAACGGGGGGTGCGATAGCCCACCATGGAGTCGAGCGTGGACGCCGCCTTGACCAGCACCAGCCCCGGCAGTCCGCCCAGGGCCAAGGCCCACAGCGGGGTCAACACTCCGTCGGTGAGATTCTCAGCCAGGCTCTCGATGCTGGCGCGGACGATACCGCCGCGGCCCAGGCCATCGGTGTCGCGCCCCACCAGTCGCTGCAGCCGAGCACGGGCGGCAGGCAAATCCGGCAGGGCCGCCAGCACCTGCTGGCCATGGTCAAGCAGGTCACGGGTACAGAGCAGGCTGTAGGCCAGCGCCAGGTCCCAACACCAGGCCAGCACCGCGCCGGGCCCTGCCAGCCGGGTATCCAACCGGCCCAGGCCGGCCAGGGCCAGGTGCACCAGGCCCCAACCCACGAGCGCCCCGCCGACCACTAGCAACCAGTGCAGCAAGCCGCCACCGCGGCCGCGCGCGCCCAGCGCGAACAGCAGCCTTTCGCTCAGATTACTCAGGTCGCCGATCAGGCGCACCGGATGCAGCCGCCATGGCGGATCGCCGAAGCGGGCGTCGAGCAGACCCGCCAGCGCCACCAGGAGCAGATGGCCAGGACCGATGGGGCCAATCACCGGCCCGGCCGGTTTGTGTGAACCCGGCCGGCCTGGCGGACACGGGGCGGCCGTACCTGCCAACCTGCCAGCAACCGCCTAGAGAAGGCCGCCATCCAGCGTCAGCGGGCGCGCCGCACTGCTGGCCGGGGGCGTGCTCTTGGCCTCGCCGCCCAGGGCCACCAACACCTGGGCTGTTGCCGGCAAGACGTCCACCTCGGCCGCGGACCCGATCAATTGCTCGGTCTCCAGCACCTCCAGCACCGCACCTAGCACCTCCGGATCACTGGCGGCGATCTCGTTGAGCGCCGCGCCCACCACCGCTGGACGGGTGGCCGCCGCCTCGGCCATCTGCGTGGAGACCTTGTACGCGGTCTCGCTGCGGATCAGCCCGACGCGGTTGTCACCGTCCTGTTTCATCGCGCTGGTGACCTGCACCAGGCGCTTGACTACCTTGTCGGTGATGTTCTCGACCATCTGGCGGTCGGTGAAGGCGACCTTGCGGATATAGACCGAGCCCAGCTTGTAACCCCATTGCTCCGATTGCGGCGAGACCGTCTCGCGCACCTTGCGGCTCAGTTGATGGCGGTCCTCCAGCATCTGATCCATCTCCAGATTGCTCAGCGTGGAGATGGTAGAGCTGGCGACATTGGCCTGCAGCGAGCCATCGGGATCGGCATTGTTGAACAGGTAGGCAACCGGATCGTTGACCTGCATCTCGTACCAGATACCCACCCCCATCGGGGTGCCCTCCTCGGAATTGACCATCAGGTCGCGCAGGTAATACTGGCGCAGCGCAGTATTGACCATGTAGCGCTTGCCGAAGAGCGGCAACAGCAGCGCGCGCAGCCCGAAATGGGCGAGCGGAAAATGCAGTCCGGCATCGTCCAAGGTGCCGATGACGCGGCCGAACAGGGTAAAGACCTGCGCCTCGCGCTCGCGCACGATGGCGTACAGGCCCATGCTGCGGGCGATAGCAAGCAGGACCGGGATCGCCAGAATCCCAGCAACAAAGGAGATCAGGATGGCCATGACTCTCTCTTCCAGCATGATGGCAGCCCGGGTCAGGCCGTGCCGACCGGACCGCGGCCGGTATCGGTGCCGGTTAACAGGATGCGCCGGGCCTTCTGCAACAGCGGGATGCGCATATTGCGGACATAGGCGGCTAGCGCCGCCTGTCCCCCGGTCGCCTTGATCTGGCTGAGGGTCGCGGCCAGTTCGCTCAGCGGCGCCACCTCGGCTTGGGCATTGTTGCGGGCGATCTCGACGGCGCGCTTACTCATGGTGATCTGCTGCTCGGCATCGGCCCGGGCGGTGCTGATGTCGGCGGCGACCTGATTGCGGGTACTGTTGATCGCGGACAGCGCGCGATCCACCTCCGGTGGCGGATCGATCTGGGTAATCAGGGCCGCATCCAGTTCGATACCGTAGCGGCCCGCGGTGGCGCGACACTGCTGTTCCATATAGTCCTTGATCAGCGGCAGGTTCTTACGCAGGTCATTGATGGAGACCCCTTCGGAGAGATCGATGGCAGTACCGCCGGACTGCGGCAGATCCGCTGCATCGATCAGGCTCTGACCCTTGGGATCAACGAAATTGGCAATGCGCTCGCGCAACACTGAGACGAAATAGCCCATCACGTGCTCCAGCGGGCTGTCCACGCCGAAGCAATAGGCATAGAGATGGTTCTCGGATACTCGGAAGCGGATCTGGCCGGCAACGCCAGTGGTAAGATTGTCCTTGGTCACCGCCTCGATGGTGCGCTGGCTCTTGGTCGGGTCCCAGGTCAAATCGATGGATTGCGTGGCGATATCGACCTTATGCACCTGCTGCCAAGGCCATTTGAAATAGGGCCCACCCGGGCCGACGGTGCGCAGGCGCGGGAAGCGGTAGCGCAGACGCTCGTCCGGGCTCAGACCGTCATCCGTGGCCAAGACCTCGGCGGGATGCATGGCACTGCTATCAGGTTCGCCAAGTCGTACCGCGCGACCGAACGACGTGATGATCGCACGCTCGTTCGGCTTCACGGTGTAGAGCGCCGAGATGATGACCTTGAACAGGGTATAGATCAGCACCCCGAGGATGAAGAGCAGCAGACTCATGGCCCCTCCGTTTGGTTGCGGCCCGCGCACGGGCGGACGTGCCCAGATGCTAGCGCAATCCGGACGGGGCGTCTGCGCGCAAGCTCAGCGAGGCGCCGGTGCGTCGCCGATACGGGACCGAGGGCCAGCACGGCTGGGCCGGCCGCGGCCCTAGCCCGACGAGACAGGATCATCGACTCCGTTGGTGACGGGGAGGACGTGCGCAGCATGCGCCCGGCGCTGGCTCAGGAGCGGAGCCCGCAGGATACCGTTGGTCGTCGGCGGCAGGATGGGGCGCGACCGCGGCAGCGGATGCTACGGAATGCCTAACAGCTTGTGCATCTGCAGGCCCAGCCGCCAGCGCGGATGGGCCTTGCAATAGGCGACCGCCCGCGCGGTGTAGCGGTCCCGCTCGGGGCCATCCATGGGTTGCAGGATATGGTGGCGGAAGGCGAGCCCGGCGAAGCGCTCGGGCGGCGCCGCGGGTTGGAGATAGACCAGCTTGAGTTCATCGCCAGCGGTAATCACCAGCGGGGCTGCGGCCTTTGGACTGACACAGACCCAATCCAGCCCGGGCGGTGCCGGACGGGTGCCATTGGTCTCGACCGCCACCTCGAAGCCGCGCCGCTGCAACGCGGCGATCAACGGAGCATCAAGTTGCAACAGCGGCTCGCCGCCGGTGCAGACCACGTAGGGCAGCGTGCCCGCGGCGGTGGCTGCAGACCCGTCCGGCCAGTGGGCAGCGATATGGGCCGCCAGGTCCGCGGCACTGGCGAAGCGCCCGCCGCCAGGGCCATCGGTACCACGAAAATCGGTGTCGCAGAAGGTGCAGACGGCACTGGCGCGATCCTGCTCGCGTCCCGACCAGAGATTGCAGCCGGCAAAGCGGCAAAAGACCGCGGCGCGACCCGCGCGAACGCCCTCCCCCTGCAGGGTGTAGTAAACCTCCTTGACCAGGTAGCCCATGACCGCGCCGCTCAGCCCGCGGCGGAAGCAAAGCGCGCGAGCAATGGGTCGGGCTGACCGACCTCGGCAAACCCCTTGGCCCGCAGCAGGCAGGCATCGCAGCGCCCGCAGGGGCGCCCGTGCGGGTTGGGATCGTAGCAGCTACTGGTCAGCCCGTAGTCCAGTCCGAGGGCGAGTCCGCGTTGAATGATGCCGGCCTTGGTGAGATCGATCAGCGGGGCATGGATGCGCAGGCGACCCGGGTCGTCAGCGCCAGCCGCGGCGCGGGCCGCAGCGCCGACCCCAGCGGCGGTGCCCAAGTTGGCCAGTTGCTCGAAGGCAGCGATGAACTCCGGCCGGCAGTCGGGATAGCCGGAATAGTCAAGCGCATTGACGCCGATGAAGATATCGGTGGCACTGAGGGTCTCGGCCCAGGCCAGCGCGTAGGCCAGGAACAGGGTATTGCGGGCCGGGACATAGGTGCTGGGGATGCCATCGCTGATCGCCGCCAGGCTGCGGTCCTTGGGTACCGGCAGGTCGCTGGTCAGGGCCGAGCCACCGAAGCGGCGCAGATCGATCTCGATGATGACATGCTCGGTCACACCGACCGCTGCGGCGACCTGCCGCGCCGCTGCCAGTTCCACCGCATGTCGCTGGCCGTAGCGGAACGACAGGGCATAAGGGTCGAAGCCAGCGGCGCGGGCGATGGCCAGCACCGTCGCCGAGTCGAGCCCGCCGCTCAACAGGATCACCGCGGGTTTCATCGGTTGCTCCTCCGGGATCGCGCCGCCGGGCTGCGGTTGCCAATATCAGTCTGGGCCAGGCACCGGTCAGGCGGCCGGGCCGCGCGATCTTTACGATTGGCCAGGCTCAGGCTGTCGGGGCTGAGGTACCTACCATACATGACAGCATTCTACAGGACGCCCAGCTAGGGATGACCAGCGTCGGTGCGGTGGCATCCAGGTGGCGCCATGGACAAAACATCGACAGATCGATTGACTAAACCGGCGTCCAACGCAATCTCCGACCGAAATCTTCAAGATTTACCCACCGGAGTCGCTATGCACGCTGCACGCCCCCTCGCCTTCCTCGGTCTGTCGGCGGCCCTGCTGACCGCCCTGCTGCTCTCCTACGCCGGCCAGCCCGCGGCCAGCCTGTCAGCCGCCCACGCGCACCCGCCCCCTCTGCGGGTGGACCCTGACGATCCGGCCGCGCTGGCCGATCTGATCGATCGCATCGCCGATCGCCGGGTCATCTTCATCGGCGAGACCCACGACCGCTACGATCACCATCACAACCAACTGGCGGTGATCCGCGCGCTGTACGCGCGCGGCATCCCGGTGGCAATCGGCATGGAACAGTTCCAGCGGCCATTCCAACGCGAATTGGACGCCTTCGTGGCCGGCGCGATCGACGAACGGGCGCTGTTGCGTCGCACCGAGTGGGACGAGCGTTGGCGGTTCGACATCCGCCTGTATCGGGACATCCTCGCCTTCGCACGCCAGGAGGGCCTCCCGTTGGTGGCCCTGAACGCTGCCAGCGAGACGGTGCGGCAGGTCTCGGCGGGCGGCATCGACAGCCTCTCGGCCGCCGAGCGCGCCTTGTTCCCGCATCGGATCGAACTTGGTGGCGGCGCCTACGGCGACTATCTGGAGGCGGTGATGCACATGCACCACGATCTGCCGCCGGCGCGCCGGCAGCGCTTCCTGGAGGTCCAGTACACCTGGGATCAGACCATGGCCCGCAGCGCCGCTGACTACCTGATCGAGCATCCGCTGCACAGCCTGGTGATCCTGGTCGGTTCCGGCCATGTGCTGCACGACGAGGCGATCCCGGCGCGCCTGCGTGCCCTCTATCCCGCCGCCCAGGCGGTGCTCGTCACCGACAGCGGCTGGCTACCACCGGGTGCGAACCCGGAGTTCATCTTTGCCGCTCGGGACCTGCAACCCGACCCAACCGATCAGGTTGCAGCCCGTGACGATGAGTAGCACTGGGAATCGTGCATGCCCAAACGCATCTGCCCGGATCAAGCTCAGCGGATCGCGTCCCGCGGGTCGAGTACAGGGCGCCTTGGCGGCCCCTGGCCGTTGTCCAGGCCCGCGGGCACCCCATCTTGCCCCCCTTGGCAGCGTTGCGACCCGGCATCAGTTGTGGAGAAGTCCCGAACCAGCGGAGAACCTCATGCGAAATCCTTTCCTGCCCAAGTTTTCCGATCTGCCCGAGGTACTGCCAATCTTCCCGTTGAGCGGGGCCGTGGTCATGCCAGGTGTTCAGCTACCGCTCAACATCTTCGAGCCGCGCTATCTCAACCTGGTGCAGGGGGCACTAGCCAGCGATCATCTAATCGGTATGGTACAGCCCAAGGGCGAGGACAACTTCGACGAGCATCCCCTGATGCACCGGGTTGGATGCGCCGGACGCATCACATCCTACAGCGAGACCAACGACGGGCGCATCGTCATCGTGCTGACCGGCCTGTGCAGGTTCGAGATCGAGGCGGAACTGACCGGAATCGACGGCTATCGGCGCGTACGACCGCGGTGGCGACGCTTCGTCGAGGATTATCAGGAGGAGTATCCGCCGCTGCCGGAGCGCGAGCAGTTCATGGGTTCCCTGCGAACCTTCTGTGATCAGCAAAGCGTCGAGGTGCCATGGGACGATATCGCCCGCATGGCCGACAGCGACCTCGTCAACCTACTGTGTGCCCATCTGCCGCTCGGGAGCGACGACAAACAGGCACTGATCGAGACCGTCGGTCTCCATGATCGGGCCCTCCTCATGCGCGGGCTGATGGACATGTCAGCGAGCAGCAGGGGCCTCGCCACCGAGCAGCGCCACTGAGTCGGGACATGCCGCCGCGCCCTTGTCTCTCGAGGCAGGCCAGTGGACGGGCATCAGCTAGGCCCCAGTCGCTGGCGGCTTTGGTATTCTCGCCGCCGCAGGCGTAGACGCCACCTTGAAATCTGCCCGACCCGTTGCTAAAAGCAGCAACTGGACTAACCCCTAGCACAATGGTTGCCGTCCTCGTTTCCTTTGAACACTCAGGAGAATAGCAACATGGCCGTCACCCTCACCGACGCCGCCGCCAACCACGTCAGCAAGATGATCCAGCAACGCGGGCGCGGCCTCGGCCTGCGCATCGCCACCAAGAAAAGCGGCTGCAGCGGCTGGGCCTATGTCGTGGACTATGCCGACGAACTCGACGCGGACGACCAGGTGTTCGACAGCCACGGCGTCAAGGTGGTTGTCGATACGGTCAGCCTAGACCGCATCGATGGCATGGAAATCGATTTTGTCAAGTCCAGCCTACTCAATCAGGGCTTCGAGTTCCGCAATCCCAACGTCAAGAACGAGTGCGGCTGCGGCGAGTCCTTCAACGTCTGAGCGTCCGGTGCCCTTCGCAACCGACCCAGATATGCGGCACCGGCACGCGACCGCGCTTCGCCGGGGCCGGTACCAAGGCCACAGATCATGACCAGCTCCGAAGAGATTCAGGACATCATCGACACCTTCGACCTGCTGGGCGACTGGGATCAGCGCTACCAATACCTGGTGGAACTCGGCGAGCGCTTGCCGCCCATGGACCCGGCGGACAAGACCGACGCCAACCGGGTGATGGAGTGCATGAGTACGGTTCACGTGGTTGCGAAACCGCTGAACGGCGCCGGCGATCGCCGTTTGCGCTTCGAGGGCGACTGCGACACCGCTATCATCAAGGGCGTGGTCGCCCTGCTGGTCGGACTCTATAGCGGTAAGACCTCCGCCGAGGTTGTAGCCACCGACATCGACGCCCTGTTCACCGGCCTCAAATTAGAAGAGCACCTCAGCCCGAACCGCCACGTCGGCGTCTTCGCCATCGTGCGCAAGCTGCAGGCGCAGGCCGGCAAGGCCGCAGCCGCCTGATCCCGCGGTTAAAACCGCAGTTTGCGCTGCGCCCTGTCGTGCTTCCGGCGCACTGCCCTGGTGACCCCGGCGGCACGCCCCGCTCAGCCCCATCCAAGATGCCCGCGCGATGAACTTCTGCTGCCACTGCGGCGCCCCGGTACAGGTCGCGGTCCCGCCCGGCGACAACCTACCGCGCCATATCTGCAGCGCCTGCGGCAGTATCCATTATCAGAATCCCAAACTGGTCGTCGGCTCGATCCCGGAATGGGAGGATCGCATCCTGCTCTGCCGGCGCGCCATCGAACCGCGCTTGGGGCGTTGGACTCTGCCGGCGGGTTTCATGGAAAACGGCGAAACCCTGCAACAGGGCGCGGCCCGGGAGACCTTGGAAGAGGCTCAGGCACGCATCGTGGTCGGCGACCTCTACAGCCTCTTCAACCTGCCCCATATCAGCCAGGTCTATGTCCTGTTCCGCAGCCGGCTGCTGGACCTGGACTTTGGCCCCGGGGCCGAGAGTCTGGAGGTGCGACTGCTGCGCGAAGAGGAGATCCCATGGGACGAGCTGGCCTTTGCGGTGATTCGCGAATCCCTGCACCTGTATTTTCGCGACCGCGCCGCCGGCCGCTTCCGGCTGCACTGCGGCGACATCATCCGCAGCCAGAACCCACACAAACCCTACCGGCTACGACTCCACAACGAGGATCGGGGCGATGACTGAAGCCTCCGCCGCGGCCACGTGCGGCGCTGGCACCAGGCCGTTACCGCGGCCCGGGCCGCCCGCGAGCGGCCTGAGCCGGCGGCGACCTGGGTCGGACATCCGTCAGGAGCACCTGTCAGAGATCGGTCTCGGCGAAGCCCTTGGCCTTCACCAAACGGTCAAGCTCCACCAGCGTTTCCAGCAATGCCTGCATGCGCCCCAAGGGCCAGGCGTTGGGACCATCACTGCGGGCTTGGTCCGGGTCTGGGTGGGTCTCCATAAACAGGCCGGCTACCCCGGCGGCGACCGCGGCGCGGGCGAGCACGGGCACGAATTCACGCTGGCCGCCAGAGGCATCGCCGCGACCGCCGGGTAATTGCACCGAATGGGTGGCATCGAAGACCACCGGGCAGCCGGTCTGGCGCAGCACCGCCAGGGCACGCATATCCGAGATCAGGTTGTTATAGCCGAAGCTGACGCCGCGTTCGCACACCAGCAGATGCGCATTGCCGGTGGCTCGGGCCTTCTCGACCACTCGCACCATGTCCCAAGGGGCGAGGAACTGGCCCTTCTTGAGATTGACTGGCCGACCGGCGGCGGCCACCGCCTGAATGAAATTGGTCTGCCGGCACAGGAAGGCTGGGGTCTGTAACACATCGACAACCGCGGCGACCTCGGCCAGCGGGCTATCCTCGTGCACATCGGTCAAGACTGGCACGCCGATGCGACTACGCACCCCCTCCAGGATGGACAGCCCGGCCTCCAGCCCAAGGCCGCGATAGCCATGGACCGATGAGCGATTGGCCTTATCGAAAGACGATTTATAAATCAAGGGGATGCCCAGCGCCGTGCTGATCTCCTTGAGACGTCCGGCAGTCTCCTGGGCCAGGGTCTCGCTTTCGATCACACAGGGGCCGGCAATCAGGAACAGGGGCTGATCGAGCCCGACCGCGAAGCCGCACAGGTCCATCAGGCGAGGGCCTCGGAATCGCTGCGCAGCGCACTGCCGACCACTGCAGCAGGCGCATCGCCCGCGGTCAGCAAACCGCCGTCGCCATGCTGCTGGCGGCGCGCCAGCGCGGCCCGGATAAAGCCGCGGAACAGCGGATGACCATCGCGCGGGGTGGAGGTGAATTCCGGATGGAATTGACAGCCAACGAACCAGGGATGGTCGGGAATCTCGACGATCTCCACTAGACGGCTGTCCAGCGACCAGCCGGAGAAGCGCATCCCGGCGTCCTTCATCGCATCCAGATAGCCATTGTTGAACTCATAGCGATGACGGTGGCGCTCGCGAATCTGATGACGACCATAGATGCGCCGCGCCAGGCTGCCCGGTTCCAGTCGGCAGTTCTGCCCGCCTAGACGCATGCTGCCACCCTTGTCGGAGGCCTCAGTGCGCACCTCGCGCCGGCCCTGTTCGCTCTGCCATTCGGTGATCAGGGCAATCACCGGATGCGGGTTGTCGGGCTGGAATTCGGTACTGTGGGCGCCGTCCAGACGGGCGACATGACGGGCATATTCGATCACCGCCACCTGCATGCCGAGACAGATGCCCAGATAAGGGATGCCCTGTTCTCGGGCATAGTGCACTGCGGCAATCTTGCCCTCGATCCCGCGCTCGCCGAAGCCGCCCGGCACTAGGATGGCGTCGAGCCCAGCCAATGCCCCGGTGCCATCCCGCTCGATATCTTCAGAATCCAGATACTGGATATCGACACGGGTACCGGTATGCACCCCGGCGTGGGCGAGGGCCTCGGACAGGGACTTGTAGGCCTCGGTCAGGCCCATGTATTTGCCGACCATGCCGATGCGCACGCCAGCCTGGGGATGGTCGAAGCCATCCAGGACCCGTTGCCATTCCCCAAGATCCGCCTCCGGCACCTCCAGCCGGAATTGGCGCACCACCAGGTCATCCAGGCGCTGGGCGTGCAGCAACATCGGGATGCGATAGATATTGTCGGCGTCCGGTGCCGAGATCACCGCCTCCTCCGGGACATTGGTAAACAAGGCGATCTTACGCCGCTCGTCGGTGGGTATCTCATGTTCGGCGCGGCACAGCAGGATATCCGGCTGGATGCCGATGGAGCGCAGCTCCTTGACCGAATGCTGAGTGGGCTTAGTCTTGATCTCCCCGGCGGCACGGATGAAGGGTACCAGGGTCAGATGCATGAACAGCGAGTTGTCGGCCCCGACCTCGACGCGCATCTGGCGGATCGCCTCTAAAAATGGCAACGATTCGATGTCGCCCACGGTGCCACCGATCTCGACCATGGCGATATCGGCCTCGCCGGCTCCGAGACGGATCGCGGACTTGATCTCGTCGGTAATATGCGGGATGACCTGCACGGTGCGACCAAGATAGTCGCCGCGGCGCTCCTTACGGATCACGCTCTCGTAGATCTGACCGGTGGTGAAGTTGTTGTTGCGCCCCATCCGGGTACGCAGAAAGCGCTCGTAATGGCCGAGATCCAGGTCGGTCTCGGCGCCATCGTCGGTGACATAGACCTCGCCGTGCTGAAACGGGCTCATCGTGCCCGGGTCCACATTGATGTAGGGGTCGAGCTTGATCATGGTGACCCGCAGACCGCGCGCCTCCAGTAGCGCCCCCAAGGACGCCGACGCAATACCCTTGCCGAGCGATGAGACGACACCGCCGGTGATGAAGATAAGCTTGGTCATGGAATGGGGCCGAGTTGAGGCGAAAAGAGGGCCGCGATCGCTCCGGTCCCAGGGCAGGCACCAGGACCGCCGCAGGCCGGAACCACGCTCATTACCCGCCCGGACCTGGTCCGCCGCGCGGGTTTCGACCGCTGTCGCTGTTGCCGACCATCTGGCTGTTCGCTTGCGACCAATCCCGGAGGATCAGCAGACCGAATCCGGACGCGCCCCGCGGGTCACGGCCTGCAGACAACTCAGGATCGGACTTGCACGGCGGGACGACGAAGTCAGGTGCCGCCAACGGCCGACACCGCGTGCGCTTGCAGGTCCGTTGCCACGTTGCCGCGCGGAAGCGGCGCGGGCTGCACCAGCGCCAGCGCGGGACCGGCTGCCCGACCTCAGGCAAACCCCCAAGGACTTGAACATGCAGCGGCCAGGCTGGCTAGGCCGCCGGCGCTGCCTCGGAGCAGGCGCCAGCATCACCGCCATCGGCGGCAACGATGGCCGGGAACGGTAGCAAAATCCCCTCGCCCGCTCAATTGACGAACGTCGTTGCGGAGTGTCTGCGGGTGCGCGCATGGCCCCTCGCGTGGACCCTGAACGGGCTCCGAGTGGACAGGTGAGTGCCGACAGAGTCGGAAACCGCGGCCAGGCCTTGATCGGTCTTGTACTTCACAATAAAAAGGGCGAACCGTATACTCGCGGCCGTTCGTATCCACGGACCTGCCGATCAGCCTTCCGGTCCGTCAGCGGCATGACGCCTCCCGGCCAACTGGTCCCGGGGGGGCGCGGGCACAGGAGCCTTCGGAGACAGGGGCTAGCCCCGGCACTGGTTCGGGCGCCCTTCCCAGGCAGTAGCCGGCCAGGAGTGGCCGCCGGACTTGCGATGGCGATCGGCCAGATAACGCGATAAGCACTCTCAATGGAGCGTCAGATCATGCAGAAGTTTGCAAAGACCCTCAGCGCTGCCGCCATCGCCGGCGTCGCCGCCCTGTCGATGAGTTCGGCCCAGGCCTGGTGGGGCGGTCCGGGTTGGGGTGGCCCCGGCTACGGCGGCCCTGGCTACGGCTATGGCGACGGCGTCGGTGACCTGTTCAGCGACATGTTCGGTGACGGCTACGGCGACTTCAACATGAGCATGTCGGGCGGTGGTCGTGGCTACGGGCGCGGTCGCGGCTACGGTCGCGGCTACGGCTATGGCTATGGCAACCCGTACTACGGCGGCTACGGCTACCCCTACGGCGGCTATCCGGGCTGGGGCGGCTATGGCGCCCCGTATGGCGCCCCCTACGGGATGCCGTACGGCGCCCCGATGGCTCCCGCTGCGCCGGCAGCCCCCGAAGCGAAGTAAGATCGGCCTGCGCAGTCAGGGTGACCTGAGTCGACCACAGGTCTGCAGGCAGTGTCGTTGCTGACAGGGTCCCCGATGGTCGTCGTCCGGTAACCCGATTCGCCAACGATCGAGACGGGTGCACCAGACTGCCGCGCGGTCTGGTCACTGCCGCGAAGGGGCCGTGCCCACATCGGGCGCGGCCCCTATTCGTTTTCGGGCGCACGCCGTCGAGCTGCAGCCCAACGGACGCTGGGATTGAATGCCTTCGTTCAGCGCCCCGCCCGGCGCCTGATCGGCGCAGCGACTGCCGGCACGAGGGTACAGGCGGCTCGCCCAACGTCCTCGCGAGCGGTGCAGTTCAAGGCCGCCAGCCCCACCCCGGCGGCACGCCGGACAGGTGCGCCGGCCCTCAACATTAGTCTTCCTATGGTTAAGTCCGAGCCCCTGACACTTGATCCATGTCAACCTGAGTTGCAGAATACCGGCAGCCACTGCAAAGGTCGCCTGCCTTGAACCAGCGAAAAGTCATCTCCTTCGAGAATATCCGTGTCGCATGCAAGAGCTGTACCCTGTCACAGCTCTGCTTGCCGATGGGTCTCTGTGCCGAAGACGTCGAACGCCTCGACAGCATCGTCAAACGCTCGCGCCCCCTGCACCGGGGCGATCACCTGTTCCGCGGTGGCGAACGCTTCCGCTCGCTCTACGTGGTCAAGACCGGCTCGGTCAAGACCTACGCCCCCAGCGAGGAGGGCGGTGAGCAGGTCCTGGGGTTTCACCTGCCAGGAGAGATCATCGGCCTGGACGCCATCGATCAATCCTGCCATGCCTGCTCGGCCAAGGTGCTCGAGACCTCGGCCATCTGCGAGATCCCGTTCCAGCGCTTTGAGGAGTTGGCCGCCAGCATCCCCTCGCTGCAACACCAGATGTACCGGTTGCTCAGCAAGGAGATCAGCCAGGACACCGACATGCTGCTGCTGCTCGGCAAGAAGAACGCCGAGGAGCGCCTGGCCGCCTTCCTGGTCAGCATGTCCAAACGCCTGAGCAAGCGAGGTCTGTCGGCCACCGACTTCTACCTCAGCATGTCCCGTCATGAGATCGGTAACTATCTGGGCCTGGCGGTGGAGACCGTGAGCCGGTTGTTCACCCGCTTTCAGGACGAAGGGCTGCTCAAGGTGGATCGCAAGCACGTGCAGGTACGCAATCTGACCGCCCTGGAGAACATGGCGGGTACCCCGCCCTCGGCCACCCACCAGCAGCATTCCAACTGACGGTGCTCTGCCCAACCGGTCTTTCCTGTACAGGTCTGTATCCCAGGCCTGATCAGGCCACCTCATCAGCCCAGAACATCCAACCCGGAACATCCAAGCCCAGGGCATCTAAGTCCGGGGTAGCGGCTAACAGTTGCCTTCCACGGCTCCCCTTGGGAGAGGCTGCGTTCTTCAGCGTCTCCCAAGGGGGCGCCCACTGAACTAATCCCCTCACGCCGCTGGCTGCCGATTGCTCGGCACCTCTCCCGGACGACCACTGCTCGTGCCGAAAGCCTGACCAATCCCTCAACGCAGGCTTTGTCCAGGTGATCCTAGAAGCGGCAGTTGAACGGCCCCCAGGGTGCGTCCCGCCGTCCGGCAAGGCACAACGAGGCGGACGAGTGATCTCTTCCAACCCGTTGTCACGCAGCCGGGCACCGCGCTGGGCGTGCCCCCTGGTTGGGATCAGGGGGCCGTCGCGACCCGCACCCGAAAGGTGATCTCGAGGCGAGCGCAGAATCCCGAAGCAGTCAATCACTTGTGTGATGCACGAAGCGGTCAACTACCGTTTCTAGGGTGATAGCCCCGCTACGGTTCCTGATGGCCCTGGGACCCCTCGCCCGCTGGCGTCAGACCGACCTGCCGACCCGGGTACAGCGACTGCGCTGGGCCTTCGCCGTGGGTCCGGCGTTGGCCTTGCTCATCCCGGTGCTGGCCGGCCGCGCCCCGCCGCCAGCCTCGGTCTGTTACTGGGATTGTGGGTGATCGGGGCGACCCTGGGCGGGACGGCAGCTGCCAGTGCCCGACGGACCCGCCCAAGGCGCTGCACCGCGTGACCGGCGTCACTGCCAGCCGTGCGGGCGGGGCCGCTGACCAGGACTGACCAAGCGACCCGGGGCGCGTCTACCGGACCGGGTCCCTGCGAGGGCGCCAGCACCGCCTGTCGACCCGGTGCCGATTGCCGCTGCCGCTGGCCAATGTTGCACCGCGCGTCTGCGCACGGCATCCTGACGACCCGGTTCGCCGTCCTAACCCGCCGAACCGCCCCCAGAAGAACCGCGTTCCCAGCCGGCCATGGCCCCGGGTGCACCCCGGCCCGGGCCTGGTCTGATTGCGCACCACGACCCTGGAAGCCGCCGATGCACCAACTGGCCACAACTCACCCGGCCCTGCGCACCCTTGTCCTCCTGCTCCTTGCCCTCGCCCCCGGTGCGCTGTTTGCGTCCGATGTGGTTCCGCCCCTGGAGGCGGCCACGCTCGATCTCACCGCCACCTGGGTCGGCTATACCGCCCTCATCATCTTCGTCGTCGCCTATGCGCTGGTGATGGGCGAGGAATTCACCCATCTGCGCAAGTCCAAGCCGGTGATGCTGGCAGCCGGCGTGATCTGGGCGATGGTTGCCTATTACTATGTCACCACGACCGGCAACATGCATTCCGCCGAGGAGGCGGTGCATCACAACATCATGGAATTTGCCGAGCTGTTCCTGTTCCTGCTCGCGGCCATGACCTATATCAACGCCATGGAGGAGCGGCTGGTCTTCGATGCCCTGCGCGCCTGGCTCATCCGCCGCCGCTTCAGTTATCGCACCCTGTTCTGGATCACCGGCACCCTCGCCTTCCTGATCTCACCGGTGGCGGATAACCTGACCACCGCGCTGCTGATGTGCGCGGTCGTGATGGCAGTCGGTGCCGACAAGCCAGTGTTCGTCGGTATCGCCTGTATCAATATCGTCATCGCCGCCAATGCCGGTGGTGCCTTCAGCCCATTCGGCGATATCACCACACTGATGGTCTGGCAGAAGGGCATCATCGGCTTCAGCAGCTTCTTCCTGCTGCTGATACCCGCAGTGGTCAACTTTGCGGTGCCGGCCTGGTTCATGCAGCGCGCCGTGCCCGAATCGGCACCCCCGCCGGTGGATGAGCGGGTGACCATGAAGCGCGGGGCTTGGGTCATCATCTTCCTGTTCCTATGCACCATCGCCACTGCCGTGAGCTTCCATAACTTCCTCGGACTGCCGCCGGTGCTGGGCATGATGACCGGGCTTGCCTATCTCAAGATCTTCGGCTACATCCTGATGAAGATGGGGGAGCGCACCACCGCCACCTATCTGCTGCCGACCGGCGAGATCGGTACCGTGAAGTATCAATTGCCCAACGGCAAGGTCGGTACCGTGCGCGGCGAGATCGAGGACACCATGCCCTTCGACATCTACAACAAGCTGGCGCGGGCGGAATGGGACACGCTGATGTTCTTCTATGGTGTGATCCTGTGCGTGGGCGGCCTTGGGTTCATCGGCTACCTGGAACTGGTCTCGCAGTTCTCCTACGGCACTATCGGCCCGCTGTTCGCCAATACCATGGTCGGCATCCTCTCCGCCATCGTCGATAACATCCCGGTAATGTTCGCGGTGCTGACGATGAACCCGGACATGAGCCTGGGCCATTGGCTGCTGGTCACCCTCACGGCCGGTGTCGGCGGCTCCATGCTCTCGATCGGCTCGGCGGCCGGCGTGGCCCTGATGGGGCAGTCGAAGGGCATGTACACCTTCTTCACCCATCTGCGCTGGACGCCCTATATCCTGCTCGGCTACGGCGCCAGCATCATTGCCCACCTGATCGTGAACTTCTGGACCTTCCGCATCCCGATCGCCGGCTGACCGGGGCTTCCTGGGGCTGACCGGGGACCAGGCGTGCACCGCCGGCCCCGGTCGCCGACCCCCGCGCGGCTCTCAGTCCGCAGCGCAGTCCGCCCGGGGGCCGGCATCTAGCCAGACGCAGAGACCACCGCTGGCAGCCCGGATGGCGGCAAGGCGCGCCTCGTGGGCGGCCTGCTCCACCGCGCTCGCCCGCACCACCGGCAGCGGCGGGCGTTCCCGCGGGATGCGCCGCACCTCGGCGACAAGCGCCTGCCCAGGTTGCGGACCATTGTCCCCCCCCAGATGCAGACTGACCTGCCCGCCGGTCATGGCCAGATAGACGTCGGCCAGGATCTCCGCGTCGAGCAGGGCGCCGTGCAGATCGCGCCGGCTGTGATCCACCAGATAGCGCTTGCACAGGGCATCCAAGCTGTTGCGCTGGCCGGGATGCAGGGCGCGCGCCAGCAGCAGGGTATCGATCACCCCGCACAGGTCCTCGATGCGCGGGGCATCGGCCTGCCACTGGGCCAGTTCATGGTTGAGAAAGCCTAGGTCGAAGGCGGCGTTATGGATGATCAGCTCGGCCCCGCGGAGATAGTCCAGCAACACCGTGGCCACCTCGGCGAAGCGCGGCTTGTCGCGCAGGAAGGCATTGCTCAGCCCGTGCACCGCCTCAGCACCACTCTCGACATCTCGCTCCGGATTCAGATAGCGATGGAAGGTGCTGCGAGTCGGGCGCCGCTCGACCAGCTCGACGCAGCCGATCTCGATGATGCGATGGCCGGCGGCGGGGTCCAGTCCGGTGGTTTCGGTATCCAGGACGATCTGACGCATAGGGGCAGTTGCTTTGTGGTTGGCGATCGCGATGACTGCTCAGCGCGCCGGGATACCGCGGTTGGCGAGCTGATCGGCCCGCTCGTTCTCGGGATGCCCGCTGTGACCGCGTACCCAACGCCATTCGATGCGATGCGCCCCCACGGCACGGTCGAGGCGCTGCCACAGATCCTGGTTTTTGACCGGCTGTTTGCTGGCGGTGCGCCAGCCATTGCGTTTCCAGCGCGGCATCCAGCTCTGCACCCCGTTCTGCACGTATTTGGAATCGACGGTGAGGATCACGTGGCTGGGCCGCTTGAGCGCCTCCAAGGACTGGATCACTGCCATCAGTTCCATCCGGTTGTTTGTGGTCCTCGGTTCGCCGCCGCACAGTTCCTTGCACTGTTCACCATAGCGCAACAAGGCGCCCCAACCGCCGGGGCCGGGATTGCCCTTGCACGCACCATCGGTGAAAACCTCGACCCGGGGCAACCCGGGGGTCGCCGGCTCAGCCATGATTGCCCTCCCGGGCAGTGGGTTCTATGGCCCGCCCGGGCAACAGCGGCGAGCGCTGTCGCCACCTCGGGCGCACCGGCGTCAGAGTCGAGACCCGCTTGACCGCACGGATTACGTAGACGCCGCCGAACAGCGGCCAGTAGCGGGCGCCGGCCACCTCGATCCAGTCGCGCGGGCGCAGGTAGGCGCGCCGCAAGGGGGGGCGAAAGACCAACATCTGACGTTCCTCGATCTGCAGGCCAAGCAGGCGCAGCCAGTCGGCGATGCGAAGCGGCGAGAGCTGAACGCCACACCAAGGGACCCGACGGCGGCGGCGCGGCAGCGCCCGCAGCAGCCCCCAGGCACTCAATGGATTGAAGCCCATCAACAGCAGCCGCCCCTGCGGAATCAGCACCCGCTCGACCTCGCGCAGGACCTGATGGGCGTCTAGCGAGAAGTCCAGGGTATGAGGCAACAGCACGGCATCGATGCTCGCGGTGGCGATCGGCAGTGCGAACGGCGTGGCCCGGACCCGCGCACCGCCGCCGGGAGCGGCCGGCCGGGCACTGCCGGAGACCCCGCCGAAGACATTGGCAGGGGCCCCGGCAGCAACCCCATGTGCGCGCTCGCTCAGGGTCTCGCCGAGCAGGATGCGGTGACGGATACGACTCACCCCCAGGGTCTCGGCAAACTGGCCGCCACAGCCGATCTGCAACAGGTAATGGCCGAAGACATCCGCCAGCAGGCGCTCCAGACAGATGCCCTCCGCCACCGCCACCTGGCGTCCGATGGGAGACTTGTACCACTTGCCCAGGGTCGCGATCGGATCGCCATCCGCTGCGTGACAAGGGATCATCGGGATAGAGGGCGCGGCGTCGCGGACATGATACAGAGGAGCGGCAGGTTCCGATGGATGGGGGACAACGCCGGGTACGGCGGATAACGATTGCCGCGCGGCACGCAGGCGGCCGAGTTGGCGCGGCCGGATAGGATAAGGCGAACCGGGCTCCGAATGCGCGGGCGAACGCAACTAGGATCGGCCAACTGGCCGGATGTACCGGCCTGGACACTGTGTCTGGATAGGCATCAGCGCACCGACCGCAACGCCGGATTGGACCAGCAATGGCGGCCGGCAAGCGACGACCGCTCGTCAAAGCAGGCTTGGATCGCCCTCGGGTTTTCCCGTATAGTGCGGCGGCGGCGATGCGTAAAAGCAACAATTACGCATCAACCTGTGCCTCAACTCCAGGGATCGCCCATGCCCCCAGCATCCTGCCGCCCGCCGGTCCTGCTCGCAACCCTCGCCCTGGCCGGTGCCGCCACCCTCAGCGGCTGTGCCTCCCGTCCCACCGAATACGACCCCCGCCGCGATGCCCCGCGCTCGGTCTCGGCACGCGAGTACGGCTACGTGCGCCCTGCCACCGATGTGCGGGTCCGCGACGAGGCGCCGCGGGTCGCCTACAGTGGACGCATCGGCGATGATGTCTGGGACCGGGTGCGCCATGGGCGCCGACTCGGCATCGACCATCACACCCGGGTGGAACGGGCGCTGGCGGCGATGAAACGCAACCCGAACTACCTGACCGGGCTCACCCGTCGCGCCAGCCCTTATCTGCATCTGATCGTTGAGGAACTGGAACGCCACGGCCTCCCCGCCGAGCTGGCCCTGTTGCCGGAGATCGAGAGCCGCTACAACCCGCGCGCGGTCTCCCATATGAGTGCCACCGGCATGTGGCAGTTCATGCCTTACACCGGCCGGGAGATGGGCTTGGTGCAGAACGGAATGTACGACGGGCGCAACGACATCCTCGCTTCCACCCGTGGAGCCATTGCCTACCTGACCCAGTTGCGCGATCAATTCGACGGCGACTGGGCCCTGGCGCTGGCCGCCTATAACGCCGGACCAGGCCGGGTGCGCGGTGCCCAGCGCGCTAACGCCGCCCGCGGCCAACCCACCGATTACTGGTCGCTGAACCTGCCCAGCGAGACCCAGCACTACGTCCCCAAGCTGCTGGCAGTGATCGACCTGGTGCGCTCGCCCGATCGCCACGGCCTGACCATGCCGCAGATCGAAAACCGCCCGGCGCTGGCCCTGATCGAGACCCGCAGCCAGATCGATCTGGCCCAGGCCGCGCGCCTGGCCGGGGTTCCGCTGACCACCCTGCGTGACCTCAATCCCGGCCTCAAACAGGGCAAGACCCTGCGCGAGGGCCCGCACCGGGTCCTGGTGCCCGCCGCCAGTGCCAACCAACTGCGGACCGCGCTGGCCCGCAACGGCGAACTCATCGGCCCCGTCGTTGCCGAGACCGAGCGCCGACGCCGCTGGTTCTCCCGCAACAACAGCGCCAGTTGAGGGCGCCAGGCGGCGAGCCCATCCGGATGTCAGCGCCGCCACGAGCGCCATCCCCCCGGTTTCCGTTCGGCTTTCCGTTCGGCGTGGCGGCCGCGGCGGGCATCGCACGCAGCACCCTGCAAGGGGTGGCGCGTTAAGGTCCCGGTGCCGCATCCGCTAGCGCTGGCACTGCCAACCCCTGGTCGTCGACGCCGGGTATGGTCAACGCGTTGTCCGCCTTGAAGCGATAGGCCTCGTCGATCAGTGCCAGGGCTGCGCGTGCTGCCCCCCAGATGCGCCGCCGTTGCGGCGGGGGCCGCGGTCCCTCGCTCCAGAGTCGCCACAACAGGGCCGTGTTCTCCCAATAGGCGCCGGCGACATAGTGGCCGTCCGGACTGAAGCCGGCATAGGCGGCCCCGCCCGCAGCGCCGGCTAGCGGCAGAAAGGGGGTTAGCCAGTCCACCGCGCCCTCATTGGCAGCGCTGGTAGAGCGGCGTTCGGAGCGGGCGGGCGGGCGCTGCCAGATCAGCAGCCGCCCATCGCGGGAAGCGGTCAACAGCCAGCGACCATCGGGGCTGAAGGCGGCACTGTAGACCCGGTCCTGATGACCGCTCAGCACCGCCCGCGGGCGCCCGTCGCGTTCCCACAGGCGGGCCGTCTTGTCCATCGAGGCGGTCAGCAGGGCACGGCCGTCAGGCGCGAAGGCGATGCTGTAAATCAGTGCACTGTGTCCGTGCAGCCGCGCCCCAGGCCGGCAGCGCGCCCGCTCCGCGCCCAGTTCGATCAGCATCGCCTGGCCGTCGCTCCCGGCCACCGCTAGGGTGCGCCCATCCGGACTCAGGTCCAGATCGCGGATCGCACCGAGATCGGTGTCCAGGGTGCAGCGCGCCTGCCAATGGACGCCCTGCACGGTGAGCAGTCGCACCGTCCCGTTGGCATCTCCGGTCGCCACCAGGGTCGCTTCGCCATCCTCCAGGGTCCGCAGGGCTAGGGCTGCGACTGGTGCCCCGCCGTGGGTCAGGGCGGTTCCAGTCGCCAGCGGCTGGCAGTCGGCGGCGGTGAACGCGCGCACCGGCTCGGCAGGATCACTGGCGGCGCTCAGCACCCAGTCGCCAGCGGCATCGAAGCGGGCCTGCTCGACTCGCACCGCGGGATCGCTGCTGACCTGGATCCGGCAGTTCGTCCCACCGATCAGGTCATGTACCCAGGCGCTGCCATCCTGACCGGCCGAGACCAGGCGGCGGCCATCCGGCGCGAACTGCACCCGCCGCACCGGCCCGCGGTGGTTGGTGAACGTATAGAGCAGTTGCGGCGCGGCGCCGGCGGCGCCGCGCCGGTAGCGCCACACCCGCACGCTGCCATCGAACGCGGCCGTGGCCAGCAGCAGGCCGGGGCCGTCGGTGGCCAACGCCGGCGGCGCAGCAGCCAGGTCCAGATGCCAGACATGGCTACTGTGGCGCAGCCGGTAGGACAGGCCCGAGGCGACCTCGACGGCCCAGATGCGCAGCGAGCCATCGCGTTCGGAATAGGTCAGCACGCGCTGGCCGTCGGCGCGGAAGCGGGCTGCCGTGAGCGCCGCATCATGGCCGAGCACAGCGATGCGCTGGCCGGTCTCCAGGCCCCACAGGCGGGCGCTGCGATCCAGCGAGGCGGTCAGCACCAGGGTCTCGGCAGCCTCATCACCAGCCGCCGGCATGATCGCCAGGCCAGTGACGCTCAGGCGATGGCGGCCCAGCACCACGGCCTGTTCCGACCCATCCAGCGACCAGCGCACCACCTGACCATCGTCGTCCACCGCGACCAAAAACGCCCCGCTGGGATCGAAGGCGACATCGCGCACGGCACTGTGATGGACGCGCAAGCGGCGCCCACCGATGTGGGCCTCGGTGAGTTCGGCGCTCGGGCTGCCGTCGCGCCGATAGAGGCGGATGCGATCGTCCACCGCGGCGACCGCGATGCGCTCGCCGGCGGCATCGAAGCGGGCCTGATTGAATGGTCGCCCGACCGGGCCCGCCGCCGGCAGCGCCAGGGGCGCCGCGCCCGACTCCAGATCGATCAGCACGGCACGACCGGCGGCACCAGCCACCAGCAGTGCATCGGCGGTGGGGGAGAAGTCGAGGCCGCGGATCTCCCCGGTCGCGACGGTGCCATCGAACAACACCCGGTCGGGACGCGTCAGATCGAGCACGCAGATCCGGGCGTCGGCCTCGCCGTCGGCCGCGGTCGTGGGCTGCCCAGCCAGGGCAAGCAAGCGCCGCTCCCGGTCGAGCGTCAGCACCGGGCCGGAGCGACTGCCACAGGGAGACAGGGGTTCGGCATCAGGTGCGATCGGCAACTGCCAGATGCCGTCGCTAGTCAGGCCATAAACCTGGTCATCGGCCGGAATGATCAGCGTATGCAGGGCACGTCCGCCGTCGGCCAGGTCCTGCTCCGGGACGAACCGCCCTTGCTCCAGGCGCCACAAGCGCGGGCCGATGCCGGGCACCAGCGTGGCGACGCGGCTGCCGTCGGCGCTGAAGCCAGGCACGAGCGGCTCACCCGGGGCGGCCGGCGGGGTCGGCAGCATGGCCAGCAGCCGGTTGTCGCTGAAGGCATGGCTGAGGGTCTGTACCGATGCGGCCGGCAGGTCCGCGCCGGCCGCAATGGCCAGAGCCACCGCACGCGGCGTATTACCCTGGGCGATGTAGATCTCGGCCTCCTTGAGCAGGCTGCGGTGGAGATTGACCCGCGCCTCCAGCGAGGCCCGCCAGGCCAGGCCGGCACTAGTAGTGGCCAGCAACAGCAGCCCCACCAACACGACCCCGATACCCCGCACCAACAGGTTGCGTCGGCGCAGAAAGGTCAGATGAGCCGCGCACTGGTCCAGGAACTCCTGCTCCAGTGGTTCGAGTTCGTCGGCATGGGCCGCGGCCAGCGGCTGCACCTCGGCATAGCCAGCCTCTCGAAACAGGTAATCGCGGTTGCAATCGGTGCGCTTCCAGAGCAGGGCCTGGCGGCCTAATTGTCCGCGCAGGGCCAGCCAGCGGCGCTCGCCGGGCTGCGCCAGCCAGGTGCGCAGCGGCGCGAAGCCACTCAGCAGAACGGGATGCACGAGGCTTGCCACTGCGCGCCACTCGCCCCAGTCGATCGTCGCCACCGGGTCATCGGCGCCGGTTTGGGTCGCGGCCGAGGCTGCGGGCGGTGTTGCAGCCGGAATTACACCCGGGATTACACAGGGAGCACTGGCCGGCGCTGGTGCCGCGCCGTCCTCGTTGGCCGACGCCAGCCGCCGGCTGGCCTGGCGCCGCTGCCGGCGCGCCCGCCACTCCTCCCGGCTTTCGCGTGACAGGGTGCGCAAAGCCCCGAGCAGGGAATAGTCGGGGGCCGGACAAGGCGTCCGCTGACCGTTGTCGCGTACCGCCTCGGCTACCACCAGCCGCGCCTCGATCAGTGCCTCCAGCAGGCGCGCGCACGCGGGATCGCGCCGAAGCACCGCCAGATCGCCTTGGCGCAAACCAGCACGGCCATCCGCTCCCCCGTCCCAGTTCACCAGCGCCCGCCCCAGCCGCGGCAAGGCCGCCCGCGCGGCGGCGTCCAGACCGGCCCAGAGACCCTCGGCGCGGTCACAGACTAGACCGGCCAGCCCGCCCAAGGCCTGGTAATCGGCCGCCCGCAGCCGCATCTCCCCACCGGCGCGCCGACAAGCCTGGCGATAGGCCGCATCCAGCACCGCCTGCACCGGTGGCGCCCATAGCCGCAGCGGCATCGCGTCGGCCTCCAGCAATTCCACTAGCCCATGTTCATGGCCGACATCGCGGGTCTCCAGATCGATCCCAGCCACCCGGGCCGGGATCTCTACCAGTTGGCGGAGGCGGGCCAGCGGCGGCGGCGCGAGCATGATCCAGCCGTCCGGGTCCACCAGCCGGGCCAGCGGTGCACAGGCGGCCAGGGTCGGCAGGGCATCGCTGCGCAGGACCCCCAGCACCCAGACCGAACCGCTCGCCACCAGGGCCGCCAGGGCGCGGGCAAAACCATCGCGCAGCGCGGCATCCGGCAGCTCCAGCACCAGGTGTAGGGGGTCGACCAGCAGGACCAGCCGTGCCGCGTTCGCCCCGGGCGCGTCGGCGACCCCACTACGGGCCTGGCCCTGTGCCGCCAGCGCACTGCCGAGCTGGCGGGCTGCCAGGGCCGGTGCACTGCTCAGCAGGTCCGCCAGCCCCTCCGGTCCCAGCCCGAAGCGGGCCAGCGGCTCCCCCAGCACCTCGGGCGCACAGAGTTGCGTGGCCAGACGCTGCAGGGGCGACTGGCCGCCCGCCGGGTCCACCGGGTCCAGCAGGCAGGCGCGCACACTGACGACATCGTCGAACTGCAAGGGCCGCAACAGGCGCGGCAACAGCCCGGCGCGCAGCAGCGAGGTCTTGCCGCTGCCGCTGGGGCCGCTCAGCAGCAGAAACCCCTGCCCGACCGCGGTGCGTCGGTGCAGGCGGCTCAGCAGGTCTCGCAGCTCCTGCTCGCGGCCGGTGAAGACACGCTCGTCACCGCGCTCGAAGGGCCGGTCCGGGCGGAACGGGCTGCCCTGCCAATGCTCCCCGGCAGCGAAGCGACGCTCGGCACTGATGCGCCGGTTGAGCAGCTTGCGCAACTGCACCTCGACCAGGTCGCGGAAGGCGGCACTGCTGTCGAAGACCCGGAAGGCACGCCGAAAACTGTCATCCTCGTTGAAAAAGTGGGTCTTGAAGAAGGCTTCCAGCCGGTCGCGATCGGCAAGCGCGGCGGCCGCGGTGCCAGCCTCGGTGATGTCCACCAGCCGGGGCGCCTGCTTCTTGTACACCAGCACCTCCGGGAAGCCGCGGCGGGCGGCCCCCTCCACCGCGTCGACGAACTCCCATTCGGTCCCGGTCATGCCCCGGTAGGGTTTCTGGGGCAATGGCGAGCCGAGGCGCGTCCATAGGATCACCAGCACGATCTCGCAATCCTGCGGCCGCACCAGACCAGCCTGGAAGCTGCGGTCGGCGGTCAGGGCCTCTTCTTCCCACAGCACCGCCTGCAGGCGGAAATAGGGCAGATACTCCTGGCCCAGGCGCTCGATCAGGTCCTTGACCAGGCCGCGCTCATGGGCGACATCGGCGGGCGAGGAGACGAAGATACGGACCAGGTCGTCGTGCATGCGGGGGAGATCGTTGGTGACCGCTGGCGGCTGGGATGGCGGGATGCGCTCACGCACAGGGACTATTAAAGATTCGAGAGATCGGGACAACAGAAGCCGCCCGTCATCTTACCTGGCATTCCGGGCTTGCCGTCGGCCGCCCGCACCGCCCCGAACGCGGTAGAATCCACGCATACGGCGTGCCGATGCAGCGACCATTCAGCAGGCGCCATGACAGACAGCGATCCCCCCCACCCTCAGCGCACCCCCGATTCCCAGCGCATGGAGCAACTCATCCGGGCCGCCATCGAGCAGGTGCGCGCGGACGGCAGCCTTGATGGCTTTCTGGCCTGGGCGCGCTCGGCTATCCCTGCCCATCTGGAGATGGACGACGAACTCGACAGCATCGACGCGGGGCGCCTATCCACCCTGCTTGGCCTGTCGCTGTGGAACGCCATCCCCCGTGCCGATCACGGCTGGCAGCCGCTGATGCAGCCTGTCCCGCACCCCCACGAGCGCTGCCTGTGCGGCTCCGGCCTGCGCTATCGCGACTGCTGCGAGCCCTTCGGCCCAATGCCGGAACTGCCGATTGCCCTGGTCTGGGAACTGCTGCTGGCGGACCTGCCCGAGGCCGCCATCCAGGAGGCGCTGCGCCAGGATGCCATCCCGCGCCACCTGTATGCGCTGATCGCCGCCAACTGGCTGGAACAGGGCCGCGCGGGGCGCGCGGTGGCCCTGCTCGAGCCCCTGTTCGCCGCCGCGCCGCCAGCCATCCGGCCAGTGCGCACCCGGTCCGCGACTCCGGCCGAACGCGAGCCGCCGGCCGCCCTGGACAGCCGCTTCGAGCCGGCGCTCGATGTCCTCTGCGATGCCTACGACCAGCTCGATCACTGGAAGAAGAAACAGACCTTCCTGCTGCGCATGACCGAGACCGGTGACCGCGCCCTGAAGGCTGCTGCCTGGCAGCGCTTCTGCACCATGTTCATCGACGAGGGCCAGTACGACTATGCCACCGAGGCCTTTGCCCAGGCCCAACGCCAGGCCCCCGACAGCGCTGCCACCGCGGTGCTGGAACTGACCCTGTTGGCGGCCCAGCACCGCGACGAGCATGCCCGCGCGCGAGCCCACTTCTGGCAGCACAAGCTGCGACGCGCCGGCCAGGCCGAGCGTCCGATCATGGACTTCCTGGCGCATGCCGCGGTAGACCCTCAGGATGCCCTGGTGGCCAGCCATGCCGCAGACCTGGACCCGCTCCTGCTGGCCCTGCGCGACTGGATCGCCGGGCTGACCGCGCGGCCACTGGTGCCCCATCGCATTGAACTCATTCATGACCTGCACGCCGCCATCGGGGACCGCCAACTGCCGCTATTCCCGGCAGCTGAATTGCCGCGGCTGCCCGACCCGCCCTGTCACGGCGAGGTCGGCGCCCTCTATCCTGCCCCCGAACTGCGGCAACTGGAGCGCGCCTGGCATCGGCGGTTCCGGGCGGTCAAGCCGCCCTCTACCCACCTGCTGGCCAGCCAGCCAGCCCCGGTCTGGGATGATGACACCTGGCTTGGCTGGCTGCAGCAAGAGCCCGCCGCCGGCGACAGCCTGGACATCCTCGACGACCTGGCCACCGCCCTCTACGAACGCCCAGAGAGCAGCCTGCCCTGGATTGCCCATCAATTGCTGGCCCCGCTGCTGGAGCGCGCAAACGCGATCATCGATCTCAGCCTCAGCTACAGCGGCGCCCGCCAACTGCCCTGGAGCGACGAGCGCAACCGCGCCGCGCTGCGGCTGTTGTTCCGGCTCTACCTGTATCACGCCGAGGCCGGCGACAGCTCGGCGGCGGCAATGGTGCTGGAGCGCCTGCTGGCGCTCAACCCGCGCGACAATCACGGCGTGCGCGCGGAACTGATGAATCATTATCTGCGCCAGCATCACGACGAGCAGGCGCTGGCCCTGGCGCGGCGCTTCCCCACCGACATCCTGGCCGATCTCGCCTATGGCGAGGTGCTTGCCCTATACCGGCTCGGCCGCCAGGAGCGCGCCGCCGAGGCCCTGGATGCGGCGGTGGGACGACTGCCGCTGGTGCCGCGCTTCCTGCTGCGCAAGCGCATCAAACGCCCGCCGCTGACCCCCGGCGGCTTTACCCCGGGCGGCGACGACCAGGCCTGGCTCTATCGCGAGGCCATGCGCGATGTCTGGGAATCCGAACCCGGCTTGCTGGACTGGATGCGCCGCCATACCGCCTGAGCCGCTCCCGCGCGGCACCGGGTCATCGCGCTGGCCCCGAACTAGCGCCGATACGGGTCCTCGGTGCCGGCGGCGTTACCGGTCCCGGCGGCGGTCCCGCTTGCACCCGAGCCCGTCCCTGTCTCCCCAGCGCGCCCTCCATGGTGACCATCATGAACCAGCTCTACCAGGTCGTCTTCACCGGCGAACTGCGACATCACGCTGACCCGGAACAGGCCGCGCGCGACTTTGCTGCGGTCTTCAAGGTGCCCGCGGACAAGGCCTGGAAGCTGGTGCTGGGCGGGGGCGAGCACGTGCTCAAGCGCGACGTGGACGCGGCCAATGCCGAGCGGTATCGCCAGGTGCTCGAGGAGATCGGGCTGCAGGTGCGCATCGAGCCGGTCGGCACCCCCGTCGGACGCCCCGTCGAACGCCCGGCTGAACCCACGGCCACGGCCGGGATGGACGCACCGGCCAGCGCTGCTGCTGACTCCAATCCCTATCCACCGCCCCAGGCCGAACTGCTGGGGCGCGTGACCGACGCCGGACTGAGCATCAGTGGCCCACACCGGCGCCCGGCCGGTCACGGTTGGGACTGGATCACCCAAGGTTTCGCGCTGTTCCGGCAATCCGGCTGGGCCTGGGTCGGCGCCGTCCTACTGTTCATGCTGATCAATATCTTCCTCGGCCTGGTTCCCTTCATCGGCGAGCTGTTCAACGTGCTGATCGGCCCGGTACTGCTGGGCGGATTTATGTATGGGGCACGGATGCAGCAGCGGGGCCGGCGCTTCGAGGTCGCCGACATGTTTCAAGGCTTTCGTGACCGCTTCGGCCCGCTGGTCACGCTGGGCGCCCTCTATCTGGGCTTTGTCATCGCGATCATGGTGACGGTCGGCGTTGTGATCGGCATCGGCGTCGCCATCAGCGGCGGGCCCGACCTGGCCACCCTCGACCAACAGGACCCGGCGGTCCTATTCGCGGCCATCGGACCGCTGCTGATCATCGCGGTGCCGCTACTACTCCTGCCGCTGATCCCGCTGGCGATGGCCTATTGGTTCGCGCCGGCACTGGTGATGCTCGATGGCATGCCGCCACTGGCGGCGATGCAGCTGAGCCTACAGGCCTGTCTGCGCAATATCCTGCCCTTTCTGGTCTATGGCCTGGCCAGTCTGTTGCTGATACTTCTGGCGATGATCCCGTTCGGGCTCGGCCTGCTGGTGCTGGTGCCGATCCTGATCGCCGCCACCTATGCGGCCTACCGCGACATCTTCTTCGACTCGCCGTAGCCGACTGTGTCTAGCCCAGGGCGCATAGAGGCCCAAAGTGCAAAGAAATGGTGCGTCGGCCCGTGCCCGCTGCCGATGCCCAGGGCATCCGCCCCAGCAATCGCCCCCGCGACATAGGCCTTGGCCTGGCGCGCGGCGGTTGGTAGTTCCTCGCCCCGGGCCAGGCGCGCCGCCAGTGCCGACGACAGGGTGCAACCGGTGCCATGGGTGTTGCCAGTGGCATGGCGCGGACCCTCCAGCCACTCCCCGCCCCCTGCCAGGGCCAGATAGTCGGGGCTGTCTCCGGCCCCCAGATGCCCGCCCTTGAGCAGCACCTGGCGCGCCCCGAGCGCTTGCAGGCCCGCGGCCAGTTCCAGCATCGCGGCGCGCCCGTCCGCGCCCGCTGTCAGCTCCGGTTCCGGCCGCTCTAGCAGGGCCGCGGCCTCAGGTAGGTTCGGAGTCAGCACCTCGGCGAGCGGCAACAACTGCTCGCGTAGCGCCGTGGTGGCCGCCGCCGTGAGCAGGCGGTCGCCACCCTTGGCCACCATCACCGGATCGAGCACGATGGGTGCCGTTGCACCGCCGGCCCGCCACTGCGCCAGCAGCTCGGCCAGTGTCAGGACAATGTCGGCACTGCCGAGCATGCCGATCTTCACCGCATCGATGCGCACATCGGCGAACAGGGCTTGCAGTTGTGCGCGCACGAAAGCGGGCGCCACCAGTTCCACCGCGGTCACGCCGCGGGTGTTCTGGGCGGTCAGGGCGGTGATCACCGCCATGGCGTAGGCGCCGTTGGCAGAGATGGCCTTGATATCGGCCTGGATGCCGGCGCCGCCAGAGGGATCGGAGCCGGCGATACTGAGGACAGTCGGGATCATGACGGACATTGGCTGGCGATGGCCGGTGGAGGGCGAACCTGCGCTGCGTTCCGGCCTGGGGACTGCCGACGCTGGGGTCGGGACTGCGCGCTACCGCTGTTGAAAAGTGCCGGCGGCGGACGACGGCGAGCTAAGCTGGGCCGGGTTCGGCGCCAGCCTCGCGCGCCGCCTGCAGTGCCTCGGCAAAGGCGCGTGCCGCGGCGGTCGGGTCAGCGGCGGCACAGATGGCCGAGACCAGCGCCAGCCCGGCCGCACCGGCGGCCAGCACGTCCGCCACGTGCCCGAGCGCCAGCCCGCCGATGGCCACTGCCGGCACCGGGCTCGCGGTACAGACCCGGGCCAGCCCGTCGAAACCGAGCGGGGCGGCATGATCCGGCTTGGTCGCGGTCGCGTAGACCGGCCCCACGCCGACATAGTCCACCAGGGCCGAGTCCACGCCCCGCGCCTGCGTCATCGTCTGCACCGACAGGCCGAGGATGGCCGCCTCACCGAGGCGCTTGCGCGCCGCCGCCAATGCGCCATCCGCCTGCCCCAAGTGCAGCCCATCGGCCCCGATGGCAACGGCCACCTCCAAGCGGTCATTGACGATCAGCGGCACGCCGGACCCGGTCAGGGCCGCGCGCAGGCGGCGCCCTACCGCGATCAACTGTGCATCGCTCGCCGCCTTGTCGCGCAATTGCACCAGCGTCACCCCGCCGCGCACCGCCGCCAGCACCGTCTGCTCCAGGCCGCGGGCGGCGCACAGGGTCGGATCGGTGACCAGATAGACACCGAGATCGAAGCGGCCGCGCATCATGGACCCGGCACGCCGCGTTCCACCTCGCCACCGCGGCGCAGTTCGCGCTTGAGCACCTTGCCAGCCGCGTTCCGCGGCAGGGCCGCCAGCACCTCGATGCGGCGCGGCACCTCGTGGCGGCCGAGCCGCTCGCGGCACCAGGCCCGCAGCGCTGCCGGGTCCGGGGTCGCGGCGCCTGCCGCGGTGACATAGGCGATGGGGATCTCCCCATGCACCCGGTGCGCCTCCCCCACCACCGCCGCCTCGGCCACCGCCGGATGCTGCACCAGGACCTCCTCGATGATCCGCGGATAGACGTTCATCCCGTTGCTGATAATCAGATCCTTGATCCGATCCACCAGATAGAACCAGCCATCGGCATCGCGCCAACCGAGATCGCCGGTGCGAAACCAGTCGCCATGAAAGGCCGCGGCAGTCTCCGTCGGCAGATTCCAATAACCGCGCATCACGCTCGGACCACGCACGCAGACCTCGCCATGCTCGCCGTCGGCCAGCGGGCTGCCATCGGGCGCGGCGATGCGCATCTCCACCCCGGGCAGGGCCGGCCCGACCGAGCCCGGCTTGCGTGGCCCGGCCGGCGGATTGACGCAGGTGACCGGCCCGCATTCGGTCGGCCCATCGCCCTCCAGGATCGGAACCCCGAAGCGCTGCTCGAAGGCGCTCATCACCGCCGCCGGCAGCGCCGCGCCGCCGCTGATGCACAGGCGCACAGTGCGCCAGCCCTGCACCTGCGCATCGCTCAGACGCAGCAGCACCGTGTAGAGACTGGGCACACCAAGGAAGATTGTCGCCTGATGGTTGGCCACCGCCTGGCTGATCAAGGCCGGATCGAAGCGGCCGACCGGGATCAGGGCGGCACCGGCGAGCAACGGGGCCAGGATGCCGACGGTGCCGGCAAAGGCATGAAACATCGGCAGGACCACCAGCACCCGCTCCTGCCCAGGCCGAAACCCCAGCACCCTGGCCACGGCAACGGCGTTGCTGGCCAGGTTGGCATGGGTCAGGACCGCGCCCTTGGGTCGGCCCGTGGTCCCCGAGGTGTAGAGGATCACCGCATCGGCACCCGGATCGCCGGGCGCTGCCGGTGGCTCGATCGCGGTGGAGGCCGGCGCCAGCAGGGTCTCGATCTGCACATCAACCAGGTCAGTCGCGGCCGCGTCGGCCGCAAAGCCAATCCCAACACGCAGGCGCAGCCCGGGCGCAGCGGCCATCGCTGCGGCCGCCGGCGTGGCCAGATCCGCGTGCAGGCAGAGGGCGGTGACGCCGCCATCGGCCAGGATGAAGGCAATCGCCGCCGGATTGAGCAGCAGATTGACCGGCACCACCACCGCGCCGGCCTTGAGGATGCCCAGATAGGCGAGCACGAAATCGGCCCCATTGGGGCAATACAGCGCTACCCGGTCACCGGGAGCGACGCCTCGGCTGGCAAGCCCGGCGGCAACGCAATCGGAGGCGCGATCGAGGGCCCGGTAGGTCCACACCGGCGCGGCCAGGATGGCCGGCGCCTCCGGCTGGCGCGCCGCGCTGGCACGCAATAGGGTCGGCAGAACCTCGCTCATGGCGTCGCAGAGCAGCAGCGGGCCAGCGTTAAATCACCCGCGAGAAGCCTACCGGGCCTTGCTTGGCCTCCAGATAGGCGTCGAAGGCCATGCAGATGTTACGGATCAACAGCCGGCCCTTGGGCAGGACCTGGATACCGCTGCCATCGACCGCGAGCAGCCCGTCGGCCTGCATCCCCTCCAGCTTGGCCAGACTGCCGCGGAAATAGTCGGCGAAGTCGATCTGCCAGGTCCGCTCGACCTCGGCGAAGTCGAGCCGGAAATGGCAGATCAGGCGGGTGATGACGTCGCGGCGCAGTTCATCGTCGCGGTTCAGCTCGATCCCGCGGAACACCGGCAGGCGCCCGGCATCGATATCGGCATAATAGCTGTCGCAATCGCGCTGGTTCTGACCGTAGGTGTTGGCGACCTTGCCGATGGAGGTGACGCCGATGCCGATCAGATCACAATCGGCATGAGTGGAATAACCCTGGAAGTTGCGGTACAGGGTGCCGTCGCGCTGGGCCAGGGCCAGTTCGTCGTCGGGGCGGGCGAAATGGTCCATGCCGATATAGACCCAGCCGGCCTCGGTCAGGCGCTCGATGGTCGTTTGGAGGATATCCAGCTTGACCTCGGGCGGTGGCAGGTCGTTCTCGTCGATGCGCCGCTGCGGTGAGAAGCGCGTGGGTAGATGGGCATAATTGAACACCGAGATACGCTCGGGGGCGGCGGCGATGACCTTCTCCAGCGTGGTGGTGAACCCGGCCACCGACTGCAACGGCAGCCCGTAGATCAGATCGACGCTGATGGAGCGAAAGCCCGCGGTGCGCGCGGCCTCCAGCACGGCCATGGTCTCGGCCTCGGTCTGGAAGCGGTTAACCGCGGCCTGCACCCGCTCGTCGAAGTCCTGCACCCCCAGACTCATGCGGTTGAAGCCGATCTCGCGCAGCAGCTTGACGGTGTCGCCACCGGCCTCGCGGGGATCGATCTCGATCGAGAACTCGCCACGCTCATCGTCGGCCAACCGAAAATGGCGGCGGGTCTGCGCCATCAGTTCGCGCATCTGTGCCTGACTGATGAAGGTTGGGGTCCCACCACCCCAATGCAGTTGCTCCACCACGCGATCGCTATCGAACAGCTCCGCCTGCAGCGCCAATTCCTTATAGACCCGATCGAGATAGGGCTGGGCCTTGCTGCGGTCCTTGGTGGCGATCTTGTTGCAGGCGCAATAGAAGCAGACGGTATCGCAGAAGGGGATATGGAAGTACAGCGACAGTGGCCGCTTGCTGGCATTGCTGCGCAGGCAGGCGGCGCGATAAGCCGCGGCATCGAAGGCGGGATCGAACTCTACCGCGGTGGGATAGGAGGTGTAGCGCGGCCCGCTCTGGTCGTATCGGCGGATCAGGTCCAGGTCGAACACGGTGTGCTGATCGGCCGGGCGCTCGCCGAGGTTGTCCGTGGCAGCCGGGGCACGCTGCGGATCGGTCGCGGGGGCGGTGCTGGTGCGGGGATGGTCAAGCATCGGTGTCGTCTACCTCAAGACCCTGGCGGTAGGTCTCGTTGATCGGTTTCAGTAGGGTATGGAAGGGAATCTGGTCGATACCACAAGGCACCGGATTGACGAACGGGTCCGGGCAAGGGCGCACGCACGCCATCCATGAACCGGCACGGGCGCGGCACGGTGACATTGGCGGCCGGGCTCAGTCGAGGGCGGCCACGGCCGCGGCGAACAGCGGATGCCACTCCACCAGCTCCGGCTGGTGCAGCAGGAACACGCCGTCGCCGCCGTGCTCGAACTCCAGCCAAGTGAAGGGGACGTCGGGAAAGCGCTGGATCAGGGCCGCGGCGCTGTTGCCCACCTCGCAGATCAACACCCCGGCCTCATCGAGAAAGTCCGGGGCATCGCGCAGGATGCGCAGCACCAGGTCCAGCCCGGAGACGCCAGCGGCGAAGGCCAGCCGGGGCTCGTGGCGGTATTCGGCGGGAAAGGCATCGATCTCGGCGGCACTGACATAGGGCGGATTAGAGACGATGAGGTCGTAGGATTGCTCGTCGAGGCCGGCGAAGAGGTCGGACTGGATGATCCGCACCCGCTCCTCGAGGGCGTGCTCGGCCGCATGCAGCGCGCGGTTGCGTTCCGCTACCCGCAGCGCCGCCGGGGAGATGTCGGCGAGGTCCACCGCGGCTACCGGCAGGTGCACGGCGGTGGCGATGCCGATACAGCCGCTACCGGTACACAGATCGAGTACGCGGCCGATGTGCGCCGGCGCCAGCCAGGGAACGAAGCCGTTGACGATCAGTTCCGCCAGCGGCGAGCGTGGCACCATGACCTGCTCATCGACCAGAAACGGCAACCCGGCGAACCAGGTCTGGCCGGTCAGATAGGCGGCCGGACGGCGCTCGGTGATGCGCCGCGCAAGCAGTTCGGCGATCGCCCCGCGCTCGCGGTCGGTGACCCGACAGGTGCGATAGTCTGCCAGCCGCGTCGGCGGCAGATGCAGGGCATGCGCGACCAGCCAGGCCGCCTCGTCACCGGGGTTGTCCGTGCCATGGCCGAAATACAGGCCAGCGGCGCTGAAGCGACTGGCGCCCCAGCGGATGAAGTCTTCAATGCTGAATAGTGCGTCGGTCTCTGCGGACATGCGCCGATGGCTGCAACTGGGCTGGCTGGACGATGATGATCCGGCAGGCCGGATCGGGGCACGGGTGGAGACGGGCCGATCCCGATACTGCCGGGGTGAAGCGGGCCGAGCGGGGCGTTTGCGATGGCCCCGAAACGCGCTCGGGCGGCGCTCGCGGGCATTTGGCCAAACCCGCGGCAGATCATCAAGAATAGCACCTTCACCGCGCCCGGCCACTGACCCCGGCCAAGCGGCGCCGTCGGCATCCCCGCGCGCGCCCAGAGGTCCCAGGAGGTCCCATGTCATTGCCATTACCGCTTCACCAGCGCCTGGGTGTCACCCTGGGCAGTCTGCGGATGCAGATCGCCCTCGCCTTCGCCGCGCTGATCCTGGTCTTTGCCCTGACCAGCCTCACCACGCTGGACGCCTTCCAGCGCCAGATCGACTATGACCGGGTGGTGGCGGTAGCCGCCCGGCTGGAGCTAACCGCGCAGCAATTACACCTGCAGGCGCTCAACTACAAGCAGAACGCGCCGCGCGACTATCCCACCTATTTCCGCGATGTGCGTCTGTACTGGCAAGACCTCAGCGGCCAGATCGCGCTGTTCGACCAGGTCATCGACGGCTTCATGGTCGGCGACCTGAGCGCGGCGATCGGACGCCCTGGGGCACCACGACAGGCGACCCCGGCCGACCCCCGGGTCACCGCCGCCATCAGGCATCTGGAGTCGGTCTGGCAAGACTACCGGCAAGGGCTGATGGCGGCCCTCGGCGACGACTTGGAAAAGCCACGGCTAGAATGGGCTGCCGAGCACAACATCGCCGCGGCGGCAATGCTGCAGACGGCCAGCGCGGCGCTGACCGATAGCCTGCGCACCTGGGCCGAGGGCGAACACCGGCGCATGCGCGGATTGACCTGGACACTGATCGCGGCCGGCAGCCTGCTGGCGCTGGGACTGCTCCTGTTGCTCCATTATCGCGCCCTGCGCCCGCTGCAGCGCACCATGGCCGGGTTCCAACGCGTCGCCGATGGCGACTTCGCCCATCGGGTGGCAGTCGAGGGGGCGAGCGAGGCGCGCACCCTGGCCGTCCGCTTCAATGCCCTGGCCGGGCGTCTGGACCTGCTGTTTCGGCTCAGCGACGCGCTGCAGCGCGGCCAGGACCTGGATCAGGTGGTCACCCTGATCGCGCGTGAATTCCGCGGCCTGTTGCGCTTCGACTGGATCGGCGTGGTGCTGGCCAACGGCGACAGCAGCAGCGTGCGCCTGGAGGCGAGCACCCTGGACGGCATCCCGGAGCCAGACGCCAAGACCCTGTTTCGGCTTCCGGGCACCCTGCTGGAGGCTGCACTGGCCCAGGGCCACCCGCTCCACATCGCCGATCTGCCCACGGCGCTGGCCCGTCCGCGGCATGAATTCCTGCGCGCGATCGCCAGCCGCGGCATGCAGGATGTGATCTTCCTACCGGTGGGCCCGTCCAGCGAGAGCCCGGTGCCGGGGGTGATCGCCTTTGCGACCCGCGCCCCGGGGCGCTATGACGAGGCGCATCTGCGCTTTCTGAACAATATCGCCGCCCTGATCGGGACCAGTTTCGGGCGCACCATGCGCCTGGCCGAGCGCGGGCGGCTGGCCGCCATCGGCGGCTTTGTCTCCGGGATCGCCCACGAACTGCGCTCACCGCTGACAACCATCGGTCTGGCGCTGGAGCATCTGGGGCGCCAGCCGTTGGCCGACGGCGCCCGCCGTCGCCTGGACCTGGCCAGCGGCGAGGCGGCGCGCATGGAGCGGCTGATCGAGGATATCCTGATCTATGCCCGCCCACTGCGCCTGGACCTACAGGTCTGGTCGGCGGTCGATCTGGTGCGCGCGGCCATCACCCTGCAGCAGGCGCAGCCCCCGTGCACCGAGCGGCAGCTACGCCTCAGCCCGCCCTCGGCCGACCCACCGGCGCAGCTACTGGCCGACCGCGATCGCATCATGCAGATCCTGGCCAATCTGCTGCGCAATGCCTGTGCCGCAGCCCCGCCGGAGGAGACCGTCGTGATCGCCATCCACCACGAGTCGCGCGGCGGGCAGATCACCATCAGCGTGCGCAACGGCGGTCCCAGCATCCCGCCGGCCGTGCTCGGGCGCATCGGCGAGCCCTTCGTCAGCGGCCGACCCGGCGGCAACGGGCTCGGGTTGGCGATCGTGCGACGCCTAGTGGAATTGCATGGCGGCCACCTCGAGGTGCGCTCCGCACCCGGTGCCGGCACCTTAGTGCGCGTATATCTGCCAGCGGCTGAGGCCGATTGAGCGGCGGCACGCGCTGGCCGGATCTCGCCCCCATCGACGCATGCCGGAATTGCGCCGGGATTGCGCCGGGACTGATCAGGGGCAGGCCGGCGCCCCCGGACCATGGCCAATCAGCTCATCGATATGGGTACTGACCGAGCGCCCGAGGGCCGACAGGTTATAGCCCCCCTCCAGACAGGACACGATGCGCCCGCCCGCGTGCCGCGCGGCCAGATCGTGCAGTTGCCGGGTGATCCAGGCGTAGTCGGCCTCACGCAGATTGAAGTTGGCCATATCGTCCTCGGCATGACCGTCGAAGCCGGCCGAGATCACCAACAGTTGCGGCGCGAAGGCCTCCAGGCGCGGCAACCAACTGCGCGTCACCGCGGCCCGGAAGGCAGCCCCGTCGGTGCGCGCCGGCAACGGAACGTTGACCACGTTGGGGGCGGTGGCGTGGGCGCCGGTCCCAGGATAGAAGGGATGCTGGAAACTGGAGCAGAACAGCACCCGCTCGTCACCGGCGAAGATGTCCTCGGTGCCATTGCCGTGGTGCACATCGAAATCGATGATGGCGACGCGGCCCAGCCCGTGCTCGACCAGGGCGTGGGCAGCGCCGACGGCGACATTGTTGAAGAAGCAGAACCCCATGGCTGCGGCCCGCTCGGCATGATGACCCGGCGGGCGGACGGCGCAGAAGGCGGCATGGTGGCGCTCGCCCATCACCAGGTCGACCGCCAGGGTGGCCGCGCCGGCGGCGCGCAGGGCGGCGCGGAAGGTGCCGCGGGACATCGCGGTGTCGCCGTCAAGCCAAGCCAGCACGTCGCCGGCCTTGGGCGAAGCAGCAACGATGGCATCGATGTAGGCCGCATTGTGCACATGCAGCAATTGTTCGCGGGTGGCCAGCGGCGCATCATAGTGGGTCACCAGACACTCCATGCCAGAGGCGATCAGTCGGTCGCGGATGGCATCGAGGCGCTCCGGCACCTCCACATGGTGGGCACCCATGTGATGGTCATGGCATTCGTGATGGGAGATGAAGGCGAGGTTCATGGCAGGTCCTGTTCCATCTGCGGCAGGCGGGAGACGGCTGTCGTGACGGCCAGGGTGGGCACCGCAAGACAGCGAACCAAGGGCACGGCGCACGCCGGCAACGGGCCAGCGCCCCGGCACCTAGCTTAATCCCGTTCCCGGCGCCCGCGCGTCGCCAGCGAGTCGATATCAGAGGTGGGTGCTGGCAGCCCGCGCGACGGCAGCCGCCGCCGCGCGTCCAGACCGTGACCTGAGACTACCCCCAAAGGAGACCCCCCTGCATGCGCATGACTGATGTCGACCAGTTCTTCGTGCCGGATACCGTGGCCGTGTTCGGCGCCAGCGATCGCCAGGGCTCGATCGGCGGGATGGTCTTCCGCAATCTGCTCTCGGGGAGCTTTCGCGGGGCCGTCTATGCCCTCAATCCCAAGCACGAGAAGGTCGCCGGGCACCCCTGCTATCGCGACCTCGCTCGCCTGAACAAGCGCGTCGACCTGGCCCTGATCGCCACCGGGGCCGACCAGGTGCCGGGCATCCTGGATCAATGCGGCGAGTTCGGGGTCAAGGCGGCAGTGGTGCATTCGGCCGGCTTCGCCGACCACGGCGAGCGCGGCGCCGCGTTGCAGGAACGGGTGGTCGAAGCGGCCCGGCGCAATCGCGTCCGCGTGCTGGGGCCGAACTGCCTGGGGGTGATGCGCCCAGCCCATGGGCTCAATGCCACCTTCGTCGAAGAACCCACCCGCCCCGGTCATGTCGCGTTGGTATCGCAGTCCGGGGCGGTCTGCGCAGCCATGTTGGACTGGTCCGGCCCGCGCCGGCTGGGCTATTCCGCCGTGGTCTCGCTGGGGGCGGCAGCGGACGTGGACTTCGGCGACATCCTCGACTATCTCGCCCTCGACCCCCAGACCCGCAGCATCCTGCTCTATGTCGAAGGCATCCGCGATGCGCGCCGGTTCATGAGCGGTCTGCGCGCGGCGGCCCGGCTGAAGCCGGTGATCGTGGTCAAGGCCGGCCGCCATCTGGAGGGCTCACGGGCAGCCCACTCCCACACCGGCGGCGCGATCGGCTCGGCCGAGGTATTTCGGGCAGTGATGGAGCGCGGCGGCTCGGTGCAGGTGGAACGTATCAGCCAGTTGTTCGCCGCCGCCCAGGTCTTCGGCACCGGCCGCCGGCTCAACGGCAACCGCATTGCCATCGTGACCAACGGCGGGGGTCTCGGGGTGCTGGCCGCCGACCGCGCAGTGGACTGCGGGCTGGTGCTGGCGGCATTCAACGCCAACACCATGAAGATCCTGGAGCAGTCCCTGCCCGCCTACTGGTCGCACGGCAATCCGGTCGATGTCATCGGCGATGCCGATAACGAACGCTGTCGCACCGCCCTGGATGCCTGCCTGGCCGATGACGGGGTGGACGGCCTGCTGGCCCTGGCTGCACCGCTGGCCACCTGCGACCCGACCAGCTTCGCCCAGCAGGTGATCGCGGTCGCCAAGACCACCCGCAAGCCGGTGCTGACCTGCTGGATGGGGGACTCGCGGGTGGCCGAGGCGCATGCCCTGTTCTCCGAGGCCGGCATCCCGCACTTCGAATCGCCCGAGGTGGCGGCGGAGGCGCTCGCCTTCTTGGCCGAACAGCAGCGCAACCGCAAGTTGCTGATCCAGTCGCCGGGACCGCTGTCGCAGCAGCTCACGCCCGATGTCGAAGGGGCACGGCTGATCATCGAGGGGGTGATGGCCGAGGGCCGCAAGGTGCTCGGCAATCTGGAAGCCAAGGCAGTGCTCTCCGCCTTTCGCATCCCCACCACCCAGGCGGTCCTGGCCCGCACCGCCAACGAGGCCCTGATGGCGGCGCAGACCCTGGGCTTTCCGGTAGTGATGAAGATCAACTCCTACGACATCCGCCACAAGTCCGAGGTCGATGGGGTGCGGCTCAACCTGAGCGATGCCCAGAGCGTGCGCCGGACCTTCGCCGACATGATCGAGCGCGCCCAGAAGCTGCGCCCGGAGGCGCGCATCCGGGGAGTCAGCGTCGAGCACATGATCCCGACCCGCAATGCCCGCGAGCTGATGGTCGGGGTCGCGCGCGACCCGGTGTTCGGCCCAGTGATCAGCTTCGGTGCCGGCGGCACCGACATGATCGTGCTGGAAGACCGCTCCTTGGGGCTACCCCCGCTCAATGCGTTCATCATCCAGACCATGATCGAACACACCCGGGTGGCGCGGCTGATGGGCGCCTTCAGCAATATGCCGCCGATGAACCGCCAGGCCCTAGCACGCATCCTGCAGCGCGTCTCGGAGATGGTCTGCGAACTGCCGGAGATCATCGAGATGCGGATCAATCCGCTGATCGGCACCGATCTCGACGTCGTGGCGGTGGATGCCCGCATCCAGGTCAATTACCGCCCACCCCAGCAATCGCTGTATGGGCACATGGCGATCCACCCCTATCCGCAACACCTGATCGAGCATGTCCCGCTGCCCGACGGCACCGACCTGATCATCCGCCCGATCCGCCCCGAGGATGCCCATATCGAGAAGGACTTCATCCGCAGCCTGTCGGAGCAGACCAAGTATTTCCGCTTCATGCAGGCGATCAAGGAGCTGACCCCGGAGATGCTGGTCCGCTTCACCCAGATCGATTACGACCGCGAGATGGCCCTGATCGGGGTCATGGACGAGGCCGGCAGCGAGGTGATGGTCGGGGTCGCCCGCTACATGTCGCGCCCCGGTGGTGATACCTGCGAATTCGCCATCGTCGTCTCCGATGCGGTCCAGGGCCGCGGCATCGGCGCCCGCATGATGCGATCGTTAATGCACAACGCCCGCCAGCGCGGCCTGCGCATCATGGAAGGCGAGGTCCTGAGCGCCAATAACAACATGCTGGCACTGGTCCGATCGCTCGGCTTTCGCATCGAGAGCGACCGCAACGACCCGAGCCTCAAGCTGGTCTCCAAGGTCCTGTAGGGCGAGCGCGGCGCACCGGCTGGCTGGTGCACCGCGCTCGCTCAATGGGTCAGCACCAGCCGGTGCGCCGGGCGGTCCCGGGCCAGCTCGGCCAGCGCCGCGTTGACCTCAGCGAAGGGATAGGTCTTGACCCGCGGCGCGATGCCATGGCGGGCTGCGAAGTCCAGCATCTGAGCGACCGTGGCCGGGCTGCCGAGCGGGCTGGCAGACAGCGATTTCTGCCCGGCCAACAGCGAGAAGGCCTGCACCGCGATCGGCTCCAACACCGCCCCCACCACATGCAGCCGGCCCTGCGGGCGCAGCAGCGCCAGATAGGCTTCCCAATCCAGCGGGACGTTCACGGTGACCAGGATAAAGTCATAGCGGCCGGCCGCCGCGGCCAGCGCGGCTGGGTCGCGCGCATCGATGACATCATGGGCACCCAGCGCCCGCGCCGCCTCGGCCTTGGCCGGCGTCGACGAGAACGCGGTCACCTCGCAGCCCCAGGCGCGCAGGAATTGCAGCGCCAGATGGCCAAGACCGCCGATCCCGACCACGCCGACCCGATCGGTCGGCCGCACGCCGCATTCGACGATGGGACTGAAGACGGTAATGCCACCGCAGAACAGCGGCCCGGCACTGACCGGGTCCAGCTCCGCCGGCAGCGGGACCGCCCACAGGGCATCCACCTGCACCCGATCCGCAAAGCCACCCGGGCGACCGATCAGGATGCCCTCGACCCCCGCGCACAGGTTGTGATGACCGGACAGGCACCAGTGACAATGCTGGCAGGACCCCGAAAACCAGCCAACCCCGACACGTTGGCCGAGCGCCAGATGTTCGACCGCGCTGCCCACCGCCTCGATGATCCCGACTACCTCGTGGCCTGGCACCAGCGGGAACTGGGTCATGCCCCATTCGTTGTGGATCATGCTGAGATCGCTGTGACAGATGCCGCAAGATTCCACCCGCACCTGCACCTGCCGCGCCCCGAGCGGCCCGGGCTCGAACTGGTGCGGGGTCAGCGGGGCACCGGCAGCAGTGGCGGCATAGGCATTGAACGGCATGGACTCCTCCAGGATGGCTCGCGGTTGGCGTGATCTGGTCGAGATGGGGGCTTGTACAGGATTCGGTAACGCACCGAGCGAGCGACAGGGATCGGCAGAATCGGCACAGCATCCGACACCGTTGCAGCCGCTAGGCCCGTCGCCGGCCCCCTCCCCTGCTCTGCCGCCGAACCCGCAGGCGCAATCCACGCGCCCGACAACTTGCGCTGCTGATCGCCGACCAGGAGGCGACCACGACCGCTGAGATCGGCGCCCGTCTGGGCTGCTCGCGGGCCACGCTGACCCGCCGCATCGCACCACTGCGCCAACCGGGCGTGACGCTCGACCACCATCGCTTCGGCGGACAAGGCGGCGGCCGCTGGCACTTGCGCGAGCGGTCCGTGGTGGCCGAGATCAGGCAGCGCTGGAAGATCCTGAACACCCCGATCCGGGCAACCCCACCACCAAGCTGATCTGGGGCAGAGGCATGGCGGGCAGCGGCGCGGGCAGCTCAGCGCACCCGCTGCCAGCCGGCAGCGCATCAACCAGCGCTGCTTGCCGCAGCCGACCGCCGACGTGAACGCGACCGATCGCCGAGGTCCGCCGGCGCGCCAGGTGGGGCCTGGTGAGGCCTGGTCGATGCGCCGCGCTACCTGGCGCCGGGGGTCATCGGCCAGCCCCTCGCTGCTCCCAGCGGCTCGATCGGAGGCATCAGGTCTGCGCCGGCCTGCAGCCCTTCAGGGTGTTGGCGGATCACCTCGACCAGGTCCGGCCAAGGCGAGCGACCACGCTTGCGACAGGTCTCGATGACTCGGGACGGCGCCGGGGCAACCAATGCAGATCGCCTTCGATCCCTGGCGCAGGTTCCATCCTACCAACCAAGCGCCCCGGGATGGGTCAGTTTTCGGTGTCACCCGGGGGTTAGGCCAGGTGGCCGCGGGTGCTTGCACACCCGCGGCTCCCACAGATCCGGACGTGC
>REDK01000151.1 GCA_007693535.1 Chromatiaceae bacterium | reverse complement strand
TTTCGATCGGCAGTATGCCGCTTGGCAAGGTGTCCGCTTTCATTGAACCACTACAGGTGCGCAAGGATCTGTTGCGTCGGATGCGGTCCTCGTTCGGGGTGCCGGCGTTCGGCATCGAGATGAAGGGCTACGCCGTTCAACTGCCGCTTCTCGGTTCAATGCGGTGGTGCCGGGGCCGCGCCGCTGCTGGACCTGGCCCAGCCGGCCCTGCCGCGGCGCCGGCCGCCGATCAGGGCGCGCTGGGCGCGCTGACTGCGGCCGCGGCGCCGGTAATGACCAGGCGCCGACCGGGCTGGCGTGGATGCTCGATCGCCTCGATCGGGATCGCGAAGGCGCGCCCCAGATGGCCGCCATCCACCACCGCCGCCGGTCGGTCCTGGGTGACGACCCGGCCGGCCGCCAGCAGCAGGATGCGGTCGGCATAGGCGCAGGCCAGGTTGAGATCATGCAGGATCGCCAGCACCCCCAGATCGCCGCCGGCGACCAGTTGCCGGGCCAGTTCCAGCAGTTGGTGCTGATGGGCGATGTCTAGCGCCGCGGTGGGCTCGTCCAGCAGCAGAAAGCGTGGCCCGGCTGGCACCGGCGACCAGATCTGCGCCAGCACCCGCGCCAGTTGCACCCGCTGGCGCTCGCCGCCGGAGAGGCTCGGATACAGCCGCCCGGCCAGGTGCGCGACATCGGCCAGCGCCATGGCCGCCGCGACGATGCTGTCCTGGGCAGTGCCGGAGGGGTCGCGATGCGGGCTGCGGCCCATCGCGACCACATCCTGTACTCGGAACGGGAAGCTCAGCGTGCTGTGCTGCGGCAGGACCGCCCGGCGTTGCGCCAGGTCGCGCGCGACGAACTGCCCGAGCCGGTGTCCGTCCAGCGTGACCCGGCCCGCGCTCGGGCGCAGCTCCCCGGACAGCACCCGCAACAGGGTGCTCTTGCCGGCCCCGTTGGGGCCGAGCACCACCAACAGCTCGCCCGGGTGGACCTGGCAATCGACCGCGTCGAGCAGCGACGTCCCACCGCGTTGCACGCGGATACCGGTGGCCGCGAGCATGCCCTCAGAACCCGCCGCCATGCCGGCGGCTGCTCAACAGCCAGAGGAAGAACGGTCCCCCGAGCAGGGCGGTGACGATGCCGATGGGCAGTTCCGCCGGGGCCACTAGGGTCCGCGCGATCAGGTCTGCCCCAAGCAGCAGGCTGGCCCCGAGCAGGGCCGCCCCGGGCAGCAGCCAGCGATGATCCGGGCCGATGGTCAGGCGCAACAGATGCGGCACCACCAGCCCGATGAAGCCGATGATGCCGGCCAGGGCGACCGCCGCCCCCACCGCCAGCGCGACCAACACCACCAGCCGGTTCTTCAGCCGCTGCGGATCGAAGCCCAGATGGCGCGCCTCGGCCTCGCCCAGCAGCAGGGCATTGAGCGCGCGCGCATGCAGCGGGATCAGCAGCGCGGCGAGCAGGATCAGTGGGGCCGCTGCCGCCACCGCCGACCAGGTCGCCCCGCCCAGGCTGCCCATGGTCCAGAAGGTCAGGGTGCGTAGCTGATTGTCATCGGCGACGAAGGTCAACACGCCGGTGGCGGCCCCGGCGATGGCATTGATCGCGATGCCGGCCAGCAGCAGGGTGGCCACCGGGGTCTGGCCATCGCGGGTGGCCAGGCGATGCACCAGCAGGGTCGCGGCCAGGCTGCCGCCGAAGGCGGCGATGGGCAGCGTGGCAGCGCCCAGCAGGCTGGTCAGCCCCTGCAACAGGGTGGCCCCGAGCACGATCACTGCCACCGCCGCCAGCGCCGCCCCAGCCGCGACCCCGAGCAAGGCCGGGTCCGCCAGCGGGTTGCGGAATAGGCCCTGCATCGCCGCCCCGGAGACCGCCAGGGCGGCGCCGACGATGATCGCCAGCACCACCCGCGGGGCGCGGATGGCGCCGAGCACGGTGGCCTGGGCCGGCTCGAAGTCTGGCACCAGGGCTGGCAGCACCCGGTCCAGGCCCAGCCAATGGCCGAGGATGCCGATCACCTGCGTCGGCGTGATCGCGACCGCCCCCACCGACAGTGCCAGTAGCGCGGTCAGGCCTAGCGCGATGCTGAGCAGCAGCAGTGCCAGCGGAGCACGCGCCAGGCGCGTGCGCGCCGGTGCCCGCAGGGCCAGGTCGGCACCGTTCATGGCTGCCTGGTCGCGCCCGGCGCGGGCGTGGCGGCCAGGGTGCCGACAAGCGCCGGCCCCAGGTCCAGGTCCGGATGCAGATGCCCGGCGAGTTCGGCGATGGCCTGCGGCAGGCGCGGGCCGAAACCGAGCAGCAGCAGGTCGTTCATCGCCGCGATGCGCCGCCCGGCCCCGGCCGGGGTCGCGGCTACCCCGGGCAGGGCGAGCATGCCGTCGATGCCGCCCAGTCCCGCCAGGGTGCGCTCGCCCACCAGGATCAGGTCCGGCGCAGTGGCGATCAGGGCCTCGGCATTGAGCGGCTTGTAACCGACCATGTCGGCGAGCGGATTGACCCCGCCTGCCAGGGCGATGGCGGCATCGGCAGCGGTCTCGCGTCCAGCCGCCAGTGGCGCCCCGCGGGCGGCACTGAGCAGGAACACGACCCGCGGTTGCGTCGGGCTGCGGACGATCTCGTCGCGCACCCGGCACATGGCTCCAGCCACCGACTCGGCCAGGGCCTCGCCAACCGCCTGACGATCGAGGGCGGCGGCGACCATCCGGATCTTCTCTAGCAGGCCGTCGAGCGATGGCTCGGCGGCCACGATGCGCACCTCGACCCCGGCCGTCTGGAGCTGTTCGATCACCGCCTCCGGGCCGGCCGCATCGGTCGCCAGAACCAGGTCCGGGCGAAGCGACAGCAGGCCCTCGGCGGCGAGTTGCCGCATATAGCCCACCTCCGGCAGCGCCGTGGCAGCCTCCGGCCATTGGCTGGTGCTGTCGACGCCTACCAGCCGATCCTCCGCGCCAAGGGCGAAGACGATCTCGGTCAGTGCCCCGCCGACGCTGACCACGCGCCCTGGGGTTTCGGCGCGGGCCTGACTGCCCAGCGTTAGGAGCAGCGCCAGCAGTGCCGCGGTAATCATGGTGTGTTTGAGCATGATGGCCTCGTGCGGTTGAATGATGACCGGGCTGGCCGGATGCCGACCGGGGGAGGGCTGACCGGGGATTCGGCCGTCGCCGGGGGGCCGCGGGTTCAGCCCGCGCTGGCCCGGCGCCGATGCCCCTGATCGCGCAGGTGTCGAATCTCGGCCAGGGCCACATCGTCGATGACAAAGGCCTTAGCGAACCCGCTCACATAACGCGCATGGCGCGGCCGCAGCCGGAACAGATGAAAATCATCCAATCCGCGTAGGGTCGCGATCAGGGCGCCGAATTGACCGGCGAAGCGATCGAGCAGGGCCTCGCACCGGGTGCTATCGCGCGCGACCTCCTCAACCTCGCAGGTAAAGATCAGCCGCCGGCGGGCGAACAGATGGCCAGCGCTGGCCTCGTTCTCGATGAACAGCGCGCTCACCCTCGGCCGTTCCCGGAGGTTGCGGGTATGAATAGACAGTTCGCTGAGGAAGCAATAAAAATCGCCATCTTCCTCAATATAGGCCGCATAGCTGGCATCCGGTTCGCCGGCGCTGTTGCTGGTTGCCATTAACAAGGTGGCAAAGCTGGTACGAAACTGCTGGAGTTCGGCATAGACCTGTTGCAGGTCAGGCGGGCTGGGCGCATTGCGGTCAGACGATTCCGGCGGGCTGGCCATAGGCAGAGGGCTCGTTCAGCAGGCGTTCAAAAGGTATAGGCGAGGGTCGCCTTGAGGTTGCGGCCGGGGCCGTCGATGACGGACAGATAGGGTCGGTAGGCGCGATCCATCAGGTTGTCGATCCCCAGGTCCAGGCGCAGGGCGCGCTGGGGCACCATTGGTGGATGCCAGGTCAGGAACAGGTCGTGCAGATCGTAAGCACTGGACGGTTCCACCCCCGTCGGGACCCGGTCCTGGGCGGCGACGAAGCGCCCGCGCCAGCCGAACGCCAGGTCCTGTCCCGGCACCCGTAGCCCGGCATTGACGACCCACTGATCCGGCGGGATGCCACCCAGGGGGCGGTTGGTGGTGCGATCGTTACCGCGGGTGCGGCCATAGTCGGCACCGACGAACCAGCGCGGGGCGTCATAGCCAAGCGCAGCCTCGAAGCCCTCCAGCCGCGCCCGGCGCACATTGTCGAAGCGACTGACACCGCCGGCGCCCGGATTGCCAGGCATCGGCCGCATGGTGAAGATCACCAGTTGCTCGATGAAGTCATCGACATCGTTGCGGAAGAAGTTGACGCTGACCTGGACCCGATCGGCGGCCTGCCACAGCCCACCGTGGCGCAGGCGCAGCCCGGCCTCCCAATTGTGGGCGCGCTCTGGGAGCAGGTCCGGATTCGGCACGAACAGATTGGCGCAGCGCGGCCCACAGGTGAAATGGGTCCCGGAGACGAACAGTTGCGTCAGGCTGGGGGCGCGAAAGGCCTCGTTATAGCCGCCGACCAGGGCCAGCCAATCGGTCAGCGCGACGGTCAGCGCGACCTTGGGGGAGAACTCCGAATCGCTCTGCGACGGGGCAATCCTGCTGTCGGCGCGGCTGTCGAAATGATCCCAGCGCAGCCCTGGCACCAGCGTCACCCGCTCGGCAATCTGCATCTCGTTGTGCAGATAGATGCCGAAGACCGCCTGCGTCGCATCCGGAAAGGACGGGCGCGGCGCGCCATCACGGGTCGATTCGGCCCGGTCCTCGTAATAGTCCAGCCCCAGGATCAGGCTGTTGGCAAGCCAATCCACGAGGGGGCCGGGACCATCGAAGCGGGCGCGATTGCGCAGATCCAGGCCCCAGGTCGTGAGCTTGGTGTTGTCCTTGCGCTGATCGACCAGCCGCCGCTCGTCGATGTCGGTCTGGTCCACATAGACCAACGCCGCGATGTCCACCCAGGGGTTATTGGCAGGAGCGAAGTCCCAGTGCAGATTGGCGTTGTACTGTTTGGTCGCACGATCGACCAGGTTGTCTGCGGTGCCCGGGGTCTGCGGGTTGGACGGCACCTCGCCATCCTCGTCGAAGAACTGCAGGGTCAGCCCCAGCCGATGCCCGGGGGCCGGCGCCCAGGTCGCTTTGCCAAGGCCGGCGACCGACTCGAAACCGGAGTTGTCCAGGGTGTCGCCGGTGCCGAGGCGCAGATCCTGCGCGTTGCGATAGCTGATATCGGCCAGCAGGTCGAGCTGCTCGCCCACCAGCCCGAAGGCGCTGACCCCGGTCTGCCATTGGCCATCGACCCCCTGATGGCCGACCCGCACCCGGCCGCCGGCCCGCTCGCCAGGGCGCAGCAGATCGGCCGCATCCACCGTGGTCATGGCCACCACGCCACCCAGCGCCCCGCTGCCCCAGAGGGCCGAGGCTGGCCCGCGCAGCACTTCCACCTGCCGCAGCAGCGAGGGGTCCAAGAACACCCGCGCGTTGTGGCCGCGCTGGAAGTTCTGCCGCGCCCCATCGAGCAGGAATACGATGCGCTCATCGCCGAGGCCGCGGATGTTGACCGTCTGCCCGACCCCACGCGGGCCGCCGCCGACCGCCACGTTGGGCAGGTCGCGTAGCAGGTCACCGAGGCGGGTCGGCTGCTCGACCTGGATCGCCTCGCGCCCGACGACACTGATGGAATCCGCCATCCAGAAGGGATCGCGCTCGCTGCGGGTGGCAGTGACGCGCAGCTCGCCGAGTTCCAGGCGGCCAGCCTCCAGCCGTGAGACCGGGCCGGGATCGGCCCGCACCGGCGCGGACAGCGCGGCGGCCAAGGCCAGCAGCGAGGGTAGCGACGTGGGCAGCGACCGCCCGGCGATCGCTGGCGGCAGCCAGCGCCCGGCGGAGCGGGGCCGCGGTAGGGCAGTCGCGGGCCAGTGTTGGCTGCGACGCAGCCCAAGATCACAACCCCGTCGATCGATGGGGCGAGCGGGAGATAGCGACGGTCGGGTGGACCGCGGACGATAAACCAGGGACACAGGCCAGCCTCCTCAAACCAGGGACGATCGGGTATGGGCTGGCTACCTTGGCCGCGGGCCGCGGTGGCTGGACGGGATCGGACAGACGTTGGCACGGCGTGCCAACGCGTGCCCCTAGTTAATAGTGATTCGCATTCCGATGTCAATGCGCGGATTTGTCTCAGTGCGGGAAGAGGTGCAGCAAGATCGCCCTGTCGGGTCGACCTGACGCTGCACAAATGCCTCTGAAGCTCTCCCCCCTGCTTCACCGCGGCCGGGTTCATCTTGACCTTGCGCCTAAGGCCAGCCAGCCAGCTTCCGCGACACGGGCCGACACAGCACACCCCAGCGCGTAGCGGCCGAGATTGCTCGCCGCATGCAGACCCCGTGGCCATCAGTGCCCAGGGGGCCGGCACCGGCATGCCGGCGTCCGCCGCTGGCATTCGCGCGCCGGCCCGCCTATGCTGGCGGGCGGTCGTTTCCGACGCCGTTTCGGTTCCCCTTGTCCTTCCGGTAGCTGCTGGTGATCCGCCCCAAGCCGCGCTCGCGCCTGTCTGTTCTGGTACCGTTCATGGGCTGGCTGCCCGCGGTGCGCCCGGCCGATCTGCGCGCCGACCTGATCGCCGCCATCACCGGGGCCATCGTGGTGCTTCCGCAGGGGGTGGCCTTTGCCACCATCGCCGGGATGCCGCCGCAGTACGGACTCTATGCGGCCATGGTGCCGGCGATCGTCGCCGCCCTGTTCGGCTCCTCCCGCCATTTGGTCTCCGGCCCGACTACGGCCGCCTCAGTGGTGCTCTATTCGTCGTTGTCGCTGCTGGCGGCACCGGGCAGCCCGGACTATGTGACCCTGGCGCTGACGCTGACCTTCATGGTCGGGGTACTGGAACTGGCCCTGGGCCTGGCGCGGCTGGGGGCACTGGTGAATTTCATCTCGCACTCGGTGGTGGTGGGCTTCACCGCCGGGGCCGCGGTGTTGATCGCGGTCAAGCAGCTTAAGCATTTCTTTGGGCTGGAATTCGACAGCAGCGGCGCGGTGCATGAGATTCTGTTGCGCTTCGCTGGCCAGCTCGACGCGATCAATCCCTATGCCACCGCGGTGGCGCTGGGGACACTGCTGCTTGGGCTGGCGGTGCGCCGCTGGCTGCCGGTGGTGCCTTATATGATCGCCGCCATCCTCGGCGGCAGCCTGCTGGCGCTGGGGCTGGATCAGCTATTCGGGGCCGAGGTCACCGGGATCGCCACGGTGGGGGCCTTACCGGCCAGCCTGCCACCGCTCTCGGCGCCCTCGTTCAAGCCGGAACATATCCGGGAACTGGCCCCGGCGGCGCTGGCGGTGACCCTGTTCGCATTGACCGAGGCGGTCTCCATCGGCCGCGCCCTGGGCGCCCGCGGCGGCTATCGCATCGACGGCAACCAGGAGTTCATCGGGCAAGGCCTGTCCAACATCGCTGGCGCCTTCTTCTCCGGCTACGTGGCTACCGGCTCGTTCAACCGCAGCGGGGTCAACTTCGAGGCCGGCGCCCGCACCCCGCTGGCGGCCATCTTCGCTGCCCTGCTGCTCGCCCTCATCGTCCTGTTCGTCGCCCCCTACGCGAACTATCTGCCTAAGGCTGCCATGGCCGGACTGCTGTTCCTGGTCGCCTGGGGGCTGATCGATCGCCGCCAGATCGGGCATATCCTGCATGCCTCCCGACGCGAGACCGCGGTGCTGGCGGTGACCTTCACTGCCACCCTGTTCCTGGACCTGGAGTTTGCGATCTTCGCCGGGGTGTTGCTGTCACTGGTGCTCTATCTGGAGCGCACCTCAAAGCCGCGTCTGGTGACCATGGCGCCCGACCCGCGCCTGCCCGGCCAGGCCTTCTCCAGCGATCCGGCGGTTACCCAATGCCCACAATTGCGCCTGCTGCGCATCGACGGCTCGCTGTTCTTCGGCTCGGTCGCCCATGTCGAGGCCTATTTCGACTGGCTGCGCACGGTGCATCCGCAGCAACAGCATCTGGCGATCCTGGCCGACGGGATCAATTTCGTCGATCTGCAGGGCGGCGAGACCCTCGCCAACGAGGCGCGCCGGCGCCTGGAGGCCGGCGGGGGCTTCTATCTGATCAATGTGAAACAGGGCCTGTGGGAGGCCCTGGAGCGCTGTCATTGCCTGGATGCTACCGGGGCGCGCAATGTGTTTCAGTCCAAGGAGGCGGCCATTCGCGCCATCTTCCAGAAGCTGGACAAGCGCATCTGCGCCGGCTGCGAGCAGCGTATCTTCCGCGAATGCCGGACGCTGGTGCTGCCGGGTGCGCCAGTAGCCGATCCGGCTCCGACGCCATCGCCCAGCGCGGTGCCTAGAAGCAGCACCAGCAGCAACGGCACCAGCGCCTTCATCTAATGCGAGAGGCGCGCCCCACTGCTGGCGAGGGGCGCCCGGCATCACGCCGCTAGCAGGAGCAGGGTTTCGGCTGGGAACAGAGGCTAGCCGGGTCTGGAAGCGGGTTGCTCACGCGCCCGACCCGGTCGACCCGGTCGACCCGGTTGCTGGTCGCGGCCATAGGGATTGCCTCTGGCGTCAGCGATGGATTGTCGAAGCGGCCGAGCGACCAGTATCCTGCGGCCCGTCCACGCCGGCGCCCGTCGGCCCCCAGCAGCGCCCAGCCCGCCATTGCCCCATGCCCGATCCCACCGCCATCGCCCGGCGCTTTCTCGGTGATCGCCAGCCCCTGCGCCTGCAGGTGCTGGGGGCCGGGCTGATCAATCAGACCTGGCTGGTGGACGGGGTGCAACCGCGCGCCGTGCTGCAGCGGATCAATCCCGTGGTGTTCCCGGACGCCGCCGCGATCATGACCAACCTGGCGCATCTGGAGGCCCATCTGGCGACCCGACCGCGGTCCGGCCTGCGCCTGCCTGCGGTGCGCGTGGCGGTCGCGGATGGCGCGCGGTTGCTGGTAGATGACGCGGGAGGCCAGTGGCGCCTGCTCGAATACATCGAGTCCAGCCAGGTGCTCGGGCATCCTTGCCAGCCACACCAGGCGACTGAGGTGGGTGCGATCCTCGGGCGCTTTCACGCCGCCTGCGCCGATCTCGATCCAGCGACGCTGACACCCACCCTGCCCGGCCTGCACGCGACCCCGGCCTGGCTGGCAGGTCTGCGTCAGGCCCTGGACGGGCAGCGCGAGGCCACCTCCGACCTCGCCGACCTGGTCGCGGCGATCGAGGCGCGCGCTGCACTGGTGCCGGTGCTGGAGCAGGCGCGGGCGGCTGGCCAGTTGCCGCTGCGGGTGGTGCATGGCGATCCCAAGCTCGACAATGTCCTGTTCGGCGCCGATGGCCGGCAGGCCATTGCCCTGATCGATCTGGATACGGTGCAACCGGGCCTGATCCATCACGATCTGGCCGACTGCCTGCGTTCCTGCTGCAACCGCCGTGGCGAGGCCGCGATCGGCACCGGCACCGGTATCGGTACTGGCGCGGTGCACTTCGATCTCGGGCTGGCCGCCGCGATCCTCGCCGGCTATGCGCGCGCCGCACCGGGCCTGCTCACCGCAACCGAGGTCGCGCTGCTGTATCCGGCCATCCGGCTGCTGCCGCTGGAGCTGGCGATCCGCTTCCTGACCGATCACCTGCACGGCGATCGCTGGTTCCGGGTCGCCTATCGCGGTCAGAATCTGGACAAGGCGCGGGTGCAGCTCGCGTTGCTGGCCGACATCGAGACCCAGGCCGGGCCATTGCAACAGCTCATCGCCGACTGCTTCGGCCGACCGACCGCAGCATGAACCGGCACCGCCGGCAGGCTCCCCCGGACCCGACAGCGCGCGCCCGCGAGGAGGCCGAGTTGAAGGCCGCGCTGACTGCGCTGGCCGCCTTGCTGGCACGCATCGGCAACCCCCGCACCGCGACGGTCGCGGCCCTGTGCCGCGAGTTCGACCAGGACCCTGCGGCCGCCTGGCGGGCGCTCGACAGCAATGCCTGGTGGGCCGGTGCGGGCTCCCTTGCCGCTGCCAGCATGGCCGATAATCCGGGGCTGGACCCGCACCTGTGGCAGGCCGAGACGCGCGCCTTCCGCGATCTGTTGAGCCAGATCGCCGAGCTGCTGCGCCGCCGCGGGCCGACCAATCCGGGCCTCGAATCCTGGCTGCTGGCCTTTCGCAACTGGCAGCACAGCGGGATCTGAGCCCCTGGCGGGCAACCGCCCGCTGCCGACGCGGCCCCGCCGAACGCTGCCCCGACCGCTCCCGGAGTTCATCGTGCACCTGCATCTCACCGAGACCCTCGCCCTGCTGGTCGGCATCGGCATCGGCGCCCAATGGTTGGGCTGGCGCCTGCAGATGCCGGCCATCGTGCTGCTCAGCGTCACCGGCCTGGTGATCGGCCCGCTGTTCGGGCTGATCCGCCCCAGCGCTGATCTCGGGGCCGCCTATCAGCCGCTGATCAAACTGGCGGTGGCGGCGATCCTGTTCGAGGGCGGCCTGTCGCTGCGCTTTGCTGAGCTGCGCAAGGCAGCCACCGGCATCCATCGGCTGATCACGATCGCGCCGCTGCTGAGCCTCGGCCTGGGCGCCGCCGCCGCGCACTGGATCGCCGGCCTGTCCTGGCCGGTCGCGCTGGTGTTGGGGGCGATCACCGTGGTCACCGGCCCCACCGTGATCCTGCCCCTGCTGCGCCAGACGCGGCTGCGGCAGCGCCCGGCCTCGTTCCTGAAGTGGGAGGGTATCGTCAATGATCCCTCCGGCGCTCTGCTGGCGACCATCATCTTTTACTACTTCGTCGGCCCCGATCCGCAGGTGCTCGGCGATACGCTGGCCCATCTGCTGCTCGGCGTGCTGACGGCCGCGGCGCTGGGCATCGGCGCCGGCTGGCTGCTCGGGCGCGCCTTCCTGCGCGGGCTGGTGCCCGAATACCTGAAGGGACCGGTGGCCCTGGCCCTGGCCCTGGGGCTGTTCGCGGTCACCAACCTGGTGCTGGAGGAGGCCGGTCTGATTACCGCCACTCTGTTCGGCATCGTGCTCGGCAACATGAACCTGCCCGGCATCGCCGAACTGCGCCGCTTCAAGGAGTCGATCTCCATCCTGCTGGTGTCCTGCGTTTTTCTGCTGCTGACCGCGGACCTCGACCCCTCGATCATGGGCGCCATGGGCTGGCGCGACCTGCTGCTGCTGGCGGCACTGATCCTGCTGGTGCGCCCGCTGGCAGTCTGGATCGCGACCATGGGTGCCGGGATGCAATGGCAGGAGCGGGCGCTGGTGGGCTGGGTCGCCCCGCGCGGGGTGGTGGCTGCCGCGGTGGCGGGGGTCTTCGGACCGGCGTTGGCGGAACAGGGCTTTGCCGGCGCCGAGGAACTGCTGCCGCTGGTCTCGGCGCTGATCCTGATCACCGTGGTGCTGCACGGCTTCAGTCTGGGGCGCGTCGCCACCCGGCTGGGCCTGACCGCCACGCGCAGCGGCAGCCTGCTGATCGCCGGCGCCAATCCCTGGAGCAGCGGCCTGGCCATGACCCTGCATCAGGCCGGGGTGCCGGTGCTGCTCGCCGATAACAGCCCACGCGGGTTGGACGAGCCGCGGCGCACCGGGGTGCCGGTGTTCCTGGGGGAGTTATTGTCCGAGGAGGCCGAGTACAGCCTGGAACCCGGCGCCTTCGGCAGCCTGCTCGCGAGCACCGATAACGAGGCCTATAACGCCCTGTTGTGCGCCCATTTCGCGCCCGAACTGGGGCGCCAGCGGGTGTTTCAACTGGCTGCTGATGCCGTCCCCGAGACGCTGCGGCTGCTCCCGGGGGTGCGCGGTCGCGTCGCCTTCACCGATGGGCTGCAATTCGATGACCTGCAGCAGCGCTGGTATCAGGGCTGGGGCTTCCATCTGACCAAGCTGACCAAAGACTTCGATATCAATGACCTGCGTGCGCGACTACCGGCTGGGGCGGTATTCTTGGCGAGCATCGACGGCAAGGGGGCAGCGCAGGTGATCGAGGCCGGGCAGCCGTTCCCGGCCGAACGCGGCCAGCGGGTGGTCTGGTTCGGTGCTGGCGAAGTGGATGACAGGGGCGCCGCGGCGAGCCGCGCCGGAACCGACGCCGCCGGCTAGGGCCGCGTAGCCGGTTCGCTCCGACCGGGGGTGCTCGATCAGGTCGGCGGCGGGTCCGGCACCGGGTCCGTGCGGCCCCTGGCCCAACGCCACCAGGGCCAGAGCAGCAGCAGAAGCCAGGCTGCTGCCAGCCAGCCGATGATGCCGTCGTAGCTGCCGGTCAGGCCGGCCAGCGGCGCTTGCGGATCGGCCCAGGTCGCGCGCCGGCCGACCTGGATCACGAATACCCAGCCGGCGTGAAGGCCGATCCCCCAGGCGATATGGCCGCAGCGCTCGCGCAGCAGGGCCAGCAGCACCCCGGCGGCGAACAGGCTCGACAGACTGTCCAGGTGTTCCCAGCGCCAGAGGCCGGTAAACACCCCCTGCACCAACCAACAGGTGCTGCCCCAGTCCAGCACCGTGCCCGGAGGCAGGTCATGCGGCTTGAGGAAATGGACCAGGGCATAGAGCAGCGCCGACCAGCACGCCGCCGCGCGCGCGCCGCCACGTCGGCGCAGGGCCCGATACAGGGCGCCGCGGAAGAAGGTCTCCTCGAGCAGCGCGATCAGCAGCCCGGCCAGCAGTGCGGTAGCAGCAGCCGCCAGCAGGCGCGCGGCCAGGGTGGGTCCCCACAGCACCGGCACCCGCACCCCCAGCGCCACCAGCAACGCCAGCACCGGTCCTAGCATGGCCAGCCCCAACAGCCAGCCCCCGGCCACCCGGCGCAGGAATGCCGGGCGGTGCAGATCGAAGCCGAGGGCGGTCCGGTTTGCCAGTCCGGTCAGGCACAAGAAGGGCCAGAACCCGAGCAGCATGAAGCCCTGCGCCAGCCGTCCCATGACCCGTCGCGGCGGCAGCTCGAACCAACCGGCGGCCAGCAGCGGATAGGTCAGCAGGGCAGCCAGCAACAGGCAGATCAGCAGGTAGGCGAAGAAAAGTGCAGTAATTCGCATGAGCGGATGCACGGCGGCTCGGCGCGCGGCGTCCCCACGGATGCAGATGCGCCGGGATGGGGATGGCCGACCTGGAAGCGCCGATCGGGGCCACGACTACTGGCGTGTCGACAACAAGCGGCCCATCTGTGGCTCGGGCTGGCGGCGCCGCTTAGCCCGACTCTCAGGCAAAAATGGCACCCTTCGTGTCGCCTTTTGTTGCGCCTTCCTGAGTGCCAGTCAGGGCTGATCGGTTTCGGGACCACCCGTCTCGGCGCGGGCAGGCGCGTGGTTGTCATGCGGGGATTGGCGGTCATCGCTTGCGGCGTCCGGCGACTCGCCCGGGTCCGCGCCCGCGCCTGGTCCTAGCTTGCGAGTTTGATAGAGGGCACGGGCACGGCGGAAGGCACCCTCGTAACGCGCGCGCATCTCGGCGCGGTCTGGTTCGCGGCCAGCCGCCTTCTCACCGAAGTAGTAGAGGGCGGCCTCGCCGATCCCCCAGGTGATGGCGAAGGTCCAGGAGGCGACGATGGCGCTGCCCCACCCAAGTCCTAGCTTGAGCCCCTGCTGGACCAGCCAGCGCCCGCCGAAGCCGAGCGCAAAACCGACCCCGAGGGCGGCTACGAACTCCCCCCATTGATCGAGATTGGTCTGGATGCCGAGCCTGCGGGCCACCTGATTGACCATCACCGCCTGCAGACTGGCTGACCCCAACCCTCCCAGCACCGGCACTGGCACCGCATTGGCCGCTGCCGCCGCGAAGGCCCAAGGCAGGATGACCTTGGCGCGCACCGCCTGCTCGACGCGCCGATCGAGGCGCGCGCGCACCCGTGCCACCACCTCCGGCAGTGCCTCCTCCAGCACCGTCCACAACCGCTGGGCCCCGTAGTCGGCCGGCGGCACCGCTTGCTCGGGGCGAGTGAAGTCGATGGGAATGAACACTGGAGGCTGGGCCCCCGGCAGGCCATGGAACAGGCGCCGCTGAGCCAGCATGGTACGGCGCAAGGCATCGGGCACGCCCACCCGATGGCCGTCGGCGTGGCTGCCGTCGAACGGATAGGGCAGCAGATGGCGGTCGTGGCGACCGTAGGTGAGATGCAGGCAGGTCTGGGCCACCAGCAGCGGGCGGTCGGGCCAGGTCCCGCGGACCCGGCGCAGGGCAGCGAGGACCGGCTCCAGGTCCAGGTCTGCCACTCGCACGACGGCCAGGATCAGGTGCGCCTGCTGGCCGGCGAGGGCCAGGTCCGACGCCGGGTCGTAGCCGGCCTCGTCGGACAGCCCGCGGGTATCGATGAAGCGCAGGACCGGGTCATCCTGCGGAAAGGCATAGATGCGCGTCGCCCGGGTCATCGGACGGTAGCCGGCACCGATCTCGGCATGGGCCTGATCGGTGATCTCGGCGACGATGCTGGTTTTGCCGGCCTGTGCCTTGCCCAGCAGCCAGATCAGGGGCGCCTCGGCCTGCACCCAGGTCTGGGCATCCTCGATCGCCTGCGCTGCGGCGGCGCTCTGTCCCTCGGCTGACATCGATCACTTACCTCTGCAGGCCGGGATTGAGCCGACAGCCGGACATCCGCGGCCCGGCGCCAGCGGTTGCCGGACGGGCGGCCGGGGCGGGCGCGCCCTGCCCGCGACTGCTGCCCCTGTGCAATAATCCCGCCCCCATTCGGCGGTCAGGGTCAGGTCGGCGACCGCGCGGGTGCAGGTGCCGGCCGCTGGATGCTCCCCGCGTCCAACCCCCCATACCGATCCCTGGCATCAGCGCGCCGTGTCAATCTCTGCCCGTGCCGTCACAGCCCTCTAGGTAGCCGATGAATCTCCCCGAGGTCAAGCTCGGTGCTGCCCGCCCCATCGGCTGGCGCGCCCGTCTCGATGCCTATATCAAGCTGGTCCGCTTGCATCGGCCGATCGGCATCTTCCTGCTCATGTGGCCGGCCCTGTGGGCCCTGTGGTTCGCCGGGGCTGGCCAGCCGCCCTGGGGAGTGGTGGCGATCTTTATCGCCGGGGTGGTCCTGATGCGCTCGGCCGGCTGCGCCATCAACGATTATGCCGACCGCGACTTCGACGCCCATGTGGTGCGCACCCATGGCCGGCCGCTGGCACAAGGGCTGATCCGCCCGGTGGAGGCGCTGGCACTGTTTGTGATCCTGAGCCTGCTCGCCTTCGGCCTGGTGCTGCTGCTTAACTGGCAAACGGTCGCCCTATCGGTGGTCGCGGCGCTGCTGGCGCTGATCTATCCCTTCATGAAGCGCTATACCCATCTGCCCCAGGTGTTTCTCGGGGCCGCCTTCGGCTGGGCAGTGCCCATGGCCTTCATGGCCATACAGGGCAGCATCCCCACCTATGCCTGGGTCTTGTTCGCTGCCACCCTGGTCTGGGCGCTGGTCTACGACACCCAGTATGCAATGGTGGACCGGACGGACGACCTGCGCATCGGCATCAAGTCCACCGCCATCCTGTTCGGCCATCATGACCGGCTCATGATCGGGCTGCTGCAGATCCTGCTGCTGGGACTGCTGGTGGTGGTCGGGATCGCTGCCGGGCGCGGTCCGGCCTGGACCGGCGGCCTGGTGCTGGCCGCCGCGCTGGCACTCTATCAGCAGTACCTGATCCGCCGGCGCGAGCCGGAGGACTGTTTTCGCGCCTTTCTCAACAACAACTATGTGGGGATGGTGATCTTCGCCGGATTGGTGCTCGACTATTGGCTGACAGGGTTCTGACCGCCCTCTGCACGAGCGCAACAGCAGGCAGCCAAGCCGTTGATCAGGCTCAGCCGGTCGGGCCAGAGAACCACTCTGGGAGAGGCTGATGATCGGCCAGGATGGCCGATACATCAGCGTCTCCCTGACGCTCGGGTGCGGGCATCGGCGAAGAACAGCCCGGCCCGGGCCGCCTCGGTGATGACCGAGACGGCCGGGTGCTTGATGCGCCGTTCCGCTGAGATCGCATAGAAGCGCTCGCGCACCTCTTCCACATGGCCGACCAGATGCACCGCATACTTGGCGCAGACATCCTCCGCCACGGCCAACGGCGAGGTGAAGATGCCCGCCCCGGCCTCGCCAAAGGCCTTCATCAGGGCGCGATCTTCGATCTCGGCGACCACCCGCGGCTTGACCTGCTGGCGGTCGAACCAGTGCTCTAGGGCACGGCGCAGGGCACTGGTGCTGGTTGGCATCAGCAGCGGCGCGCCGTGCAGCGACTGCGGAAAGTCCTCGCGATAACGCTCGGCCAGGTGCGGTGCAGCAAAGAAGCCGATCGCCGACTCGCCCAGCGGATGATTGTAGGCGCGGATATTGAGGGTCGCAGTGAGCGGGCTGTCGGCCAGCACCAGATCCAGCTTGTGCACCGAGAGTTCTGCCAGCAGGTCCACCAGCGGGCGTTCGTGACAGACCAGGCGCACCGGCTCGGGCATCGCCAGCACGGGCGCCAGCACCCGGTGGGCTAGCAGCTTGGGCACCACCATCGCGATGCCGACGTGCAGGGTCAGGCCGCCGCCAGGGGTGCGCCCGGCCAGTACGTCCTGCAGTTCATCTCCCAGCCGGAACATCTCGTCTGCGTAGGAGAAGACCAGCCGGCCGGTATCGGTGAGGGTCAGGTTGCGGCCCGACTTGCCGAACAGCTTGCCGCCAAGTTGCTCTTCGAGTTCCCGCAACTGGCCGCTGATGGTCTGGGGGGTTAGATGCAGCACCTCGGAAGCGCGCGCGATGGACCCATGCTTGGCGACAGCCCAGAAGTAACGCAGATGTTTCAGATTCAGATGCGGCATGGACGGCAAGGGTACGCAAGGCGCCGCGCCCCGACAATTGCCGGGCATCGCGGCGACCCACCGCGGCCCGGGTGCGGCCGCCAGCTCGCCGCCCCGCGCCCCGGGAGCGACATCGCCCGATCGCTGGCCGGCTGCCGGGTTCGGTTGCTGCTGGCAGCGCGCGGCGGCAATGGCTTATGATCCGGCGCATCCTGCCCTGGCCCGGTGCCGGCATTGCCGTCCGCGCCCTGCCCCCCTGGAGTTGCGCACATTGAAGTTCTCGGTGGAGACCTTTCGGCGCTGGCAGAATCGTAGCGTCACCCTGCTCGGCATGTCGGGGGTCGGCAAGACCTACCTCTCCGGCCTGTTGCGGCGCCAGGACTGGTTTCATTATTCCGGCGATTACCGCATTGGCACCCGCTACCTGGATGAACCGATCCTCGACCTGATCAAATCCAAGGCGATGGAGGTCCCATTCCTGCGCGACCTGCTGCGGCGCGACTGGATCTCGATCAGCAATCGCATCGAGGTCGACAACCTCGGGCCGGTGCTGAGCTTCATCGGCCAACTCGGCGACCCGGACCGCAACGGCCTGTCGCTGCCGGAATTCAGCCGACGCCAGGCGATGTATCGCGAGGCCGAGATCCAGGCCATGCGTGACGTCCCGGAATTCATCGAGAAGGCGCGCCGCATCTACGGCTATCGGCATTTCGTCAACGACGTTGGGGGTAGCCTCTGCGAACTGGATGAACCCGAGGTGATCGAGCTGCTCGCTCGCCACACGCTGATCCTGTATATCCGGGTGCCGGAGATCGATGAGATCAAGCTGATCCAGCGCGCCCAGGCCGACCCCAAGCCGCTGTATTTCCGCCCCGCGTTTCTGAAGTCGGCGGTCAAGGATTATCTGGGCGAACGCGGCCTGACCTATGTTGCTGACATCGAACCGGACGATTTCACCCGCTGGGTCTTCCCGCGGCTGTTCCATTCCCGGGTCCCACGCTACGAGGCCATCGCCCGCCCGTATGGCTACACCGTGGAGTCGCCCGAGGTGGCAGCGGTGCGCGATGAACAGGATTTTCTAGAACTCATCGCGACGGCCATCGCCCGCCATGTCGAACCCGCCGCGGCCGGGGTCGGCGACCCGGTCCAGTAGCCATCGCAAGCCAGTTCAGCATGCCCATTGTCGCTCACAACGAGTTGCCTACCTTCGCCCGGCTGCGGGCCGAGGGCCAAAATATCCTCGACGGCGCCCGCGCCCTGCAACAGGACATCCGCGAATTACATATTGGCTTGCTCAACATGATGCCGGATGCGGCGCTTGCTGCCACCGAGCGGCAGTTCTTCCGGCTGGTTGGGCAGAGCAATCCGATCGCCCAGTTCTATGTCCATCCATTCACCCTCGACGGCCTGGCCCGGTGCGATCGCGCCCGCGCCCATATCGAGCGGTTCTATGAGCCGTTCGCGCAAATCCGCGAACAGGGGCTGGATGCGCTGATCATTACCGGGGCCAATGTGGCCGGGCCGGGTCTGGCGGGCGAACCGTTCTGGAGACCCCTGATCGAGGTAGTGGACTGGGCCTTCGAGCACGTCGCCTCCACCCTCTGCTCCTGTCTGGCTACCCATGCCGTCATGGAGTTTCGCTATGGCCAGCGCCGCCGTCCGCTTGGTACCAAACGCTGGGGCGTCTACACCCATCGCGTGGTCGATCGCAGCCATCCCTTGGTCGCCGGCGGCAATACCATGTTCGATGTCCCCCACTCCCGCTTCAATGACATCTCCCGTGCCCAGTTCGAAGCCGCCGGCGCCCGCGTGCTGGTGGAGAGCGAGACCGCTGGCGTACACCTGGCAGTGAGCCCGGACGGGCTGCGCCTGGTCATGTTTCAGGGTCATCCGGAATACGACACCATTTCCTTAATGAAGGAATACAAACGGGAAATCAACCGTTTCGTTGCCGGTGAGCGAGAGGATTATCCGCCATTTCCGGACCAGATCTTCAACCGCAAGAACCGGGCAGTGCTGGAGGAGTATCAGCACCTGATTCGACGCCAGCTCGACCGCGGGCGCCTGCCGCCCGAGTTCCCCGAGGCCCGCATCGCTGCCGCCCTCGACAACACTTGGCGCGACAGCGCCGAGGGCGTGGTCGGCAACTGGATGGGCCTGATCTACCGCGTCACCCATCACGACCGCCGCATCCCCTTTATGGATGGCATCGATCCTGCCGACCCCCTCGGGCTCATCGTCGCGTCCGGTCCATCCGTCGGCGCGCCTGTGGGCGGCCCGGACTGAGGTTGCCGGCCCGTCCGCATCCGTACCACGGGCCTGGTCGGGGCGCGGCCGTTGATTTTGCTGCCAACAGCGCGGTCGCGTGGCGGTCGTTGAGGCATCGCCAGCGTTGGCGAAAGGACCACAGCAGGGGCCGCAACAGCACGTAAGACACAGCCGAAGGCCGGACCATCCACGGCCAGCGGAGGTGGCGCCTGTTCCTTAGAAACGAGTGCATTGTCAATCAGTTAATGTCCGCGCAGGCATCGCGGAGGGACCGCTAGGTGCCGTTGGTCCGACATTTAACGCAACTTGTCGCCCCGCTGGAACCCCTCTCGCGGCGCCTTCACACGGCCTCTGCGGCATTTTGTCGCTTATTTGCAGACGCCAGAAAGCTGTTGCGAAAAAGACACCAGGGTTGTGTGGGCAGTGGTCTATCCGAGCCCGCCCCCGACTGCCCCTTGCCGCGACTGGGCTGCCGGGGCTTGTCTCGGCTCAAACATGCGTTGCAATCAGGGTTGTCAAGCTGACTCAGCGGTCCTACACTAGCCTTACGGGATCGGAAATGGCGCAGATTTACGACATGCGCAGTTTCGACATTTGGGAAAACCCCGAGCGACCGGCCAGCCCGCGGGTCCGTTCGGAGGTCATCCAAGGGTCAGTGACCCGGCGATGGCGGCGCGGTTTTTGCAGTGCCGCACGAGAAGCAGCTAGATCACCCGAGAAGGTCGCGAAATGTTCGACGAGAAAGATCAGGTCATCCGTTATAAGTGGGATCCCTGGACCGGGTCCGGTTATCGCCTGCGGCTGGAGGCCGAAGGGGGCGAGCGCAGCATCCATGTGGAGGATTGGGACAACCATGTGGTCGTGGCCGACTACGGTTGCGCCGACATCGACGAGGCGTTGGTGGTTCTGAATCGCTTCTTCGATATCGACGTTGCGCAGGAGCGCAACCGCATTGCCGGCTGGCTGCCTCAGCGCCTGCAGTCGCAGCAGATGCAATAGGGCTCCGCCGGATCGCGGCGGGCAGACGAAAAGGGCCGCTCACGCGGCCCTTTTTGTCGTTTTGTCCCGGTGTCGTGACGACGGGCCCGGTCCGGCCCGATGCCGGCAGCGGGCTCCGCCGGCAAAGCCCATCGCAGCCGTGCCCGGGATCGGCCCGGCGGCAACCGCGGCGGCGACCGAAGCGAGGTGAGGCGAACGCCGCTCGCCCGGTGCACTCAGCTGGTATCGAGGGCGGCCAGATCCTGCTCGCGCATCCCGAGCAGATAGAGGATGCCGTCGAGCCCGACGGTGGCGATAGAGTGGCGCGCCCGCGCCTGCACCATCGGCTTGGCGTGAAAGGCGATCCCAAGCCCGGCGATGGAGAGCATCGGCAGATCATTGGCTCCGTCGCCAACCGCAATCACCTGCTCCAACCGGATGCCCTCGCGGGCCGCAATCTCGCGCAGTAATTCTGCCTTGCGCGCCCCGTCTACGCAGGGTCCCAGCACCCGGCCGGTCAGACAGCCGTGCTCGATCTCCAGGACGTTGGCATGGACATAGTCGATGCCCAGCTGTTGCTGCAGGCGCTCGGCAAAATAGGTGAAGCCGCCGGAGAGGATCGCCACCTTGTAGCCGAGACGCTTGAGGGTGCCGATCAGGCGCTCCGCCCCGGCGGTCAGCGGCAGCCGCGCGGCAACCTCCTCCAGCACCCCGACGCCGAGCCCGGCCAACAGCGCCATGCGGCGCTGAAAGGCTTCGGTAAAATCGATCTCGCCACGCATTGCCGCCGCGGTCAGGATGGCGACCTGGGGCCCAACCCCGGCGGCGCGGGCCAGTTCGTCGATGACCTCGGTCTGAATCAGCGTGGAATCCATGTCCAGACAGACCAACCGTCGATTGCGCCGGAACAGGTCATCTTCCTGGATCGCGATATCCACCTCCAATTCGCTGCCCAGGGCGAGGAAGGCAGCGTGCAGGGCGCTGATCTCGGGCACCGGCCCCTTGAGCCAGAACTGGATGCTGGCCGGTGGCGGCGTGGTGCCCGCCGCTGGCCCGGGCGGATGCCGCGGGATGCGCCCGGAGAGGCGGGTAATCTGCTCGATATTGAGCTGGTGCCGGGTCACCACTGCCGCCACCTGCGCGATATGCTCGGCGCTGATCTCACGCCCGAGCAGCGTCAGAATATGGCGCGGCTGGCCCTGGGCGCGCACCCAGTCCTCGTAGGCAACGGGATCGATGGGGGTGAAACGCAGATCCAGCCCCAGCCGGTGGGCAGCGAACAGCAGGTCGCGGAACACCGGACAGCCGTCGGGATCATCCGCTAATTCCACCAGCAGCCCCAAGGCCAAGGTGTTGTGAATGACCGACTGGCCGATATCGAGCACAGTCACGCCGTAGCGCGCTAGGACCTCGGTCAAGGCCATGGTGATGCCGGGGCGGTCGCGCCCGGCAATGTCGATAAGAACGATCTCGCGCATCGGCGCCTCGGAAATGACAGCTCGGAAACTTCGCGGCAGACCGCGGCGCGCATTCTTTCAGATCAGGACCTCAGCAACCAGTCGCGGCCATGCTCAAGCGCTTGCATCTGCTTCTGCCGGGTGATCCGGATAGCATCACCGGCGGTTACATCTATGATCGGCGCATCGCTGCCGGCTTGCGTGCACTCGGCTGGCAGGTCGAGGTGGTGGCCCTCGCCGCGAGCTTTCCGCACCCCGACCCGCCCGCCCTTGCGCACGCGGCGGCGCGGCTGGCAGCGATCCCGGATGGCGAGCGGGTGCTGATCGATGGACTGGCCCTGGGTGTGATGCCCGCGCAGGTGGAAGCCGAGCGCGACCGCCTGCGCCTGATTGGCCTGGTCCATCATCCGCTGGCCCTGGAGACCGGCCTCCCCCCGGCGCAGGCGGCCCGGCTGCGCCTGACCGAGACTGCTTCCCTTGCCGCGATGCGCCTGGTGCTAGTCACCAGCCCAAGCACTGCGCGGCTGCTGATGACCGACTATGGCGTGGCCGCGGCGCGCCTCCGGATCAGCGCCCCCGGTACCGATCCCGCGCCACTGGTCCAGGGCCGGTCGGCCGGCCCGCTGCAACTGCTGTGTGTGGCCACCCTGACCCCGCGCAAGGGCCACCCGTTGCTCGTCGAGGCGCTGGCCGCGCTGGCCGATCGCGACTGGGCACTGACCTGCGTCGGTAGCCTGACACGCTGCCCGATGACCACCCAAGCCGTGCGTGGGCTGATCAGCGCCCGCGGCCTCGGGGATCGGGTGCTTTTGGCCGGGGAAGTCGACGCCGAGGCCCTGCAGGCGGCCTACGCCGCGGCCGACCTGTTCGTCTTGCCAAGCCTGTTCGAAGGCTATGGAATGGCCTTCACCGAGGCCCTGGCGCGCGGCTTGCCGGTGCTTGGCACCCGCGCTGGGGCGCTGCCCCAGACCATCCCGGCGGCTGCCGGGCTACTCGTGGAACCGGGCTCGCTGCCAGCCCTCACCGCGGCCCTGGCGCGGTTGCTCGACGACTGCGCGCTACGCGCGCGCCTGGCGGCTGGGGCGCGCCAGGCGCGCGCTCATCTACCGGACTGGACCCGGACCTGCGAACGCCTGGCCGGGCTGCTGCAGGATGTCTGACTTCAGCGATCACTGGCTGGCATTGCGCGCGGACGCCGACAGCCGCGCCCGCGCCGACCAACTGCTCACCCCCCTCTGCGCCGGCTGGCAGGGGCCGCGCCAGGTGCTCGACCTCGGGGCCGGGACCGGCGCCAACCTGCGCCATCTGGCCCCCCGCCTCGGCGGCGAGCAGCATTGGTGCTGTGTCGATCATGACGCGCACCTGCTGGCCTGTCTGCCCGCGCGCACCGCCGTGTGGGCGACGCAGGCCGGTCATCGGCTGTCGCACCAGGGAGACCGCTTACGGATCGACGGACCTAATTGGCACTGTCGGGTGCAGCGTCGGCGCCTGGATCTGGCTGCCGGGGGATGGTCTGGGATGGGCATCGGGCCAGGGCTGAACGGGCAGGAACCGCTGGCCCCCCCTCAGGGGCTGGCAGCCCTGCGGCTGCCACCCGGCGGGCTGGTGACCGCCTCGGCCCTGCTGGACCTGGTCTCGGCGGCCTGGCTGCAGACGCTGCTCGGCCGCTGCCATGCCGCCCGCTGCCGACTGCTGTTCGCGTTGACCTACGACGGTCGCTGTCGGCTCAGCCCGCCACATCCAGACGATGCCCTAGTGCGCGACCTGGTCAACCAACACCAGCGGCTTGACAAGGGACTCGGGCCAGCCCTGGGACCAACCGCTGTCGCCACCGCCGCGGCGTGGTGCCGGGGCCTGGGGCTGCAGGTGGTGGTGGCCGCCAGCGATTGGTCGCTCGGTGCCGACGAACCGGCACTACAACAGGCCCTAATCAGCGGCTGGTGCGACGCCGCGCGGTGGCTGGCGCCCCACCTGACGCCACGGCTGGCGGCCTGGCGACGGCTGCGCGGTCGGCAGGTGCGGGCCGGGATGCTAGGAATCCAGGTGGGCCACCAGGACCTGATCGCCCTGCCCGCGGCCCGCCCCTCCCTCAATCCATTGCCCCTGACCGACTCCGCCCGCACCGACATGTAGTGGCCGAGCGTGGCAAGGCTCGGCGCCGCCAGGCTGTCGCGCTCCGGTCACTCCCATGTACTTGCTCGATACCAACGTTGTCTGCGAGCTTCGCAAACCAAGGAGCGCTTCCGAATCGTATCTATTCAGGTCTACTTGCCAACAAGCGGTTTAGCTGCGTAACCTTAAGCGATGTCTGAGGTCATGCTGCCAACGCCCG
>REDK01000111.1 GCA_007693535.1 Chromatiaceae bacterium | reverse complement strand
GGGTTGAGTCAGGGTTGAGTCAGGGTTGAGTCAGGGTTGAGTCAGGGTTGAGTCAGGCCAGCGGCGGGTCCTGGATATAGCAGTGCTGCCAGGGTCCGAGGCCGAGATCGGCGAGCAGCCGGCGCAGGGCCGGCAGGGGCTGTCCCTCGCCCGGGAAGACCTCCTCGATGGCGATGAATAGGCGCCCGAGTCCGGCCTGCTGGCGCCAGTGCCAGTCGTTGCCGGGGCGGCAGGTCCCGCAGGCGGGACAGGTGAGTGGAAGATGGGCGGCAGTCCAGTGGGCCACCTGGGCCCGCCAATCCGCCAGCGGACGGGCACAGTGGGGGCAGCGTGGCGGGCGGCTGTTGCGGCCTGCGCGCAAGACTGGATGCGGATGTGGGCCGTCGATGCGCACGCTGACCGTGGGCCGTGCCGGGCCGCCACCGCTCAGATTCACCGCGCAGCCGGTGAAGCCGATCAGATCGAAGAAGCGCGGGCCGATTGCGCGCGCATCCATGGAGGCATCTGTGAGTCCAGCGCCGGGCGCGTTCAGTCCCGCGCTTGGCGGACCGGCGCAGAGGCCGGCTGCGGCGAGGGCGGCTAGCAGCTCCGCCCGCGGCAGGGTGGCCTGGGCATCCGCCGGCAATAGCAGCAGGCGTCCAGTGTGCATCGGGGCTGGTGCGGGCATGCTGGTGACGGGGGCGTCGAGCGGACCGGGGCGACAGGGTGGAGGCCCGCGTTCGGGTCCCACGTTGGGGTGGCGCATTCGGGCGCTGGGCCGGGCGATGGCGACCGGATGGGCGCCGCGGTGACCAAACCCGGGTTTGCGTCGGGGGTTGAAGTCTACCAAAATCCGGCCTGCTATCCCCTGGACCAATCGCGCTACGCCGGCCGCGCATGCCCACCGGCCAGCCGGGTCAGCCCTGCCGCGCGTCTCTGCAGGAACCGTCCATGTCTCAACCCGTGCCCCATCCCTGTTCTGCTCCTGCTTCCACTGTCATGCCTGGCGACGCGTTCTCATCGCGGCTGACCCGCACTCCGGCACCGTGCCCAGCTCGTTCTGACAAGCCAGCGTGTCCCGATCTGCGAGCCACCTGCTCCCTGCCGGCTGCCAGCGACCAGGGCCGTCAGCGGCGATCGCTGTCACCCCTGTTGCCAGCCCTGCTATGGGCCACGCTCGGGTGCGGGGCGCTCGCCGCTGTTGCCCCGGCGTGGGCTGGGGAGGTCCAGTTCCAACAGCTCCTACGCGGGCGCGATGTCAAGGTGCTGTCCCAATGGGGGCGGCGCTATGAACACGGCGAGGGGGTGGCGAAGGATATCGATCGGGCGATCCAGCTCTATTGCAAGGCAGCTCGCGGCGGCGATGTGTCGGCGCATTATCATCTGGGTTGGATCTATGTGGTGGGCCGTGCCGGGATACGTGACGATGAGCTGGCCGCGGCCTGGTTCTATGAGGCGGCCCGGCGCCATGACCCGCATGCCCAGCGCATGCTCGCGCGCTTGGGCTTCGAGGGGAAGCCGCGCCGCGAGGCGGCTTGCCCGTTGAGCGGGAACGACCGCGCGGATGCCCCCGCGCGGGTCGCAGTCACTCGCAAGCACCCCGCCCACGGGCCCATCGCGCAACTGGTCCGGGAGCTTGCACCGCAATACCGGCTCGATCCCAACCTGGTGCTGGCGGTGATCGAGGTGGAGTCCAACTTCAATCCTCAGGCATTATCAGTGAAGAACGCGCAGGGGCTGATGCAGCTGATCCCGGCAACCGCCGAGCGATTCGGCGTCACCAATGTCTGGGAACCGGAGCAGAATATCCGCGGCGGCATGGCCTATCTGCGCTGGCTGATGAATCATTTCAACGGTGATTTGGAGCTGGTGCTCGCTGCCTACAACGCCGGCGAGGGAGCGGTGCAGCGCCATGGCGGTATCCCACCCTATACCGAGACCCAGAACTATGTGCGCCGCGTCATTGGCCGACTCAATTGAGCGGTATGCTGCTCGGCGGCTCTGCCGGCGGTGTTGGTGGGCGGTGTGCCTGGCAGGGCTGCTGGTGCTCGGCCAGGGTCCCTGTGCCGGTGCTCCGGATGGCACACCAGAGTGGGCGCCGGACGGGTCTGGGGAGCGCGTGCTGGGGCCGGAGATCAACGCCTATTATCACGGCGCCGATGTGGGTCGCTGGCGCCAGACCTTCGAGTCGCCGGGCCGCGAGGTCTTCGACCGGCGCGTCGAGATAGTCCGTGCGCTGGGCCTGCAGCCGGGGATGGTGGTGGCGGACGTCGGGGCCGGCACCGGGCTCTACAGCATGCTGTTTGCCCATGCCGTTGGCCCAACGGGGCGGGTCTATGCGGTGGACATCTCCGCGAGCTTTATCGAGGCCATCAGCGCACGCGCGGCCGATTACCAGGTGGACAACCTGGTGCCGGTCCGCAATGATCCGCGCAGCGTGCAGCTACCGGAGGCCAGTGTCGATCTGATCTTCAGCGCCGATACCTACCACCATTTCGAGTTCCCGCGGGCGATGCTGGCGTCGATTCATCGCGTCCTGCGTCCCAACGGCGTGTTGGCGCTCATCGATTTCCACCGCATCCCCGGGATCAGCAGCCCCTGGATCATGGGCCACGTGCGGGCCGGACGCGAGCAGGTAATCGCCGAGGTGGAGGCGGCTGGTTTCGAGCTTTGGGACGAGCCGCTGACCCTGCAGAGCAATTATTTCCTGCGCTTTCGCAAGCGCCTGTCGGCGAGCGGCACCGACGGCGATTGATGCGGCCGGGCTGGCACCATTCAGGCGCCGGGCGCCGGCAACTGGCGCCGCGGTGTCGGGCTTGGCTGCGGACCGGTCGGTTGCACCCCAGCCAGTGCCCGCAGCAGGATGCCGACGGTGGTGCCGTTGTGCAGCAGGGCGCTACCCACCGGCGACAACCAGCCGAATACTGCCGCCGCCAGCACCCCGGTGTTCACCCCTATCGCAGTGCGGAAGTTGCTTTTGATCAGCGCCATGGTGCGCCCAGCGATCTCGCGGGCATCGGCAACCGCGCGGAGATGGTCGTCCAACAGCACGATATCGGCGGTGGCGCGGGCGATGTCGGCGCCGCGGGGCATGGCGATGCCGACGTTGGCGACGGTCAGGGCTGGCCCGTCGTTGACCCCGTCGCCGACGAAGGCGACCTTGCGTCCAGCGCGCTGTAGGGCCTCGATGATGCCGGCCTTCTGCTCCGGCGGCATCTCCGCATGAACCGCATCCAGGCCCAGCTCGGTGCCCAGGGCCAGGGCCTTTTCGCGGCGGTCGCCGGTGATCATGACGAGCTGTTCGATGCCGAGTGTCCGCAGCCGGGCCAGGGTGGCGGCGGCATCCTCGCGCAGGGTGTCGCGCAGGGCGATGAGCCCCACCGGGCCACGGCTGTTGCCGACGAAGAGCAGGGTCTTGCCGGCCGCGTGCAGGGCCTCGATCAGGGCCTCGTGGCGGCCGAAACCGATCTGCATGTGCTCTTCGAGGAAGTGGCGACTGCCGACGATGATGCGCCCGCCCTGCACCTCGGCACTGAGCCCATGGGCGACCATGTAGTCCACCTCGCCGTGGGAGATGTGCTGCAGGTCGCGCTCGCGGGCGGCATCCACCACCGCTTGGGCCACCGGATGGCTGGCATGCTCCTCCACCGAGGCGACCAGGGCCAGCAGTTCGGTCTCGGTGCAATCGCCGCTGCCGTCCAGCACCAGGACATCGGTCACTTCCAGGTCGCTGTGGGTCAGCGTGCCGGTCTTGTCGAAGACCACGGTGTCTACTTCGGCCAGGCGCTCGATCGCCTCGCCGCCTTTCATCAGCACCCCTTGCTGCGCAGCCCGGTGCATGCCGGACTTGAATGCCACCGGGGTGCCGAGCTTCAGGGCGCAGGAATAGTCCACCAGAAAGACCGCCTGCAGCCGGGTCAGGTCGCGGGTGAGGGCATAGACCAGGGCGCCGGTGCCCAGGGTCAGATAGACGCGCTGATCGGCCAGGCGGTCGGCGGCGCGCTGGGTGGCGGCGCCGCGGTTTAGGGACTCCTGGATGAAGCGCGCGATGCGCGCCGTGCTGGTCTCGGCGCCGACCTGGGTCGCGGTGATGCGCAGTCGCCCCTCCAGTACCACCGAGCCGGCGATCACGCGCGCCGGTGCCTCCTTGCGGACCGGCACATCCTCGCCAGTAACGGCGGCCTGATTGACGAGCCCCATACCACCGATCACGCGGCCGTCGACGGCGACGGTCTCGCCGGTGCCGATGACCACGGTCTCCCCGACTTGAACCTCGGCGCCATCCACCTGGATCAGTTCGCCGGCGCGCTCCACCCAGGCCATTGCCGGTTGCGGGCGCAGCAAGCGGCGCAGGAGCCGGTCGGACTGGCGCTCGGTGCGAACCTCCAGATACTCGCCGAGACTGAGCAGCAGATCGGTGACATTGGCGGTGAACACCTTGCCGTCAGCGGCAGCCAGGCCGACCGCGATGGCATCGAGGACCTCGACCTTGATGCCGTGGTTGATCAGCGTATCCAGCCCCTTGGCGAGGGTGCTGCCGACATTGACTAAGGTCAGTAGCAGCCGTGCCGGCGGGCTCAGGAAGGGCAGCACCGCCAGCGTCATCGCAGTGGTCAGCATCGGCGCCCATTCCGCCTCGCGCAGGCCTTCCGCGCCAAAGCCAGGGATCGGTTCGCCGGGAAATGCCTGCAGGCGCTGCAGCAGGGTGCCGCGGGTGCTGGCGTTGCCCTGATAGTGGATGATCAGCGAGCGGGCGGCCCGATTGCTGCGCACCGCGCTGACCGCCGCTGCCGCCTCCATCCAGGCCTCCAGGTAACCGGGCTCGCAGCCCGGCTCGCCCAGGGCGGGAATGTGCAGGCGCAGCCGCCCCGGGACCTCGTGGACCAGGTGATAATCGATGGCCGGCAAAGTGGTTCTCTCGGGTTCAATCGTCCCGGCTGGCCTCGGCCGCCTGCAACTCGGCCTCGGCATCCTGAAAACGCTCTTTGACCTCCTCCAGACCACCCTGTAGTCCGGTCCAGAGGCGCACCGCACCCTTGATCAACGAGCGCTGGACGGACTCGTTGCTCAGCACATAGGCGGCCGCGGCGCCGATCAGCAGCCCCTTGACGAAGCGCTCGTTGCCGAGATTGAACAGCGGCTGGGATGGTTGCTGGGCCATCGGCATGGCCGGTTGCAACGGCGGCGGATAGGACATCGTGCCAGCCCCAGCCATCTGACGGGGCATTTGGCCGGCATATTGGGGCGCCGTCTGGGGGTGGGGCGGGGGCGCCCCGGCATAGCCGGCGCCCTGGTAGGGGCCGCCGACAGCACCGCCGGTGGTGAAGCCACTGGCGGCGGACGGATCGGCACCTGGATTCATCCCTGGATTCATGCTCGGATAGAGGCCGGCTTGCTGACCCGGATAGCCACCAGCATAGGCGCCGGGAGGATAGCTGTGATCGCTCATCGAAGACTCCTGCAGGGGCTAGTTATTGACCATTGGGGTTTGCCGCGTCCCCGTTGGCCTGCTCGCCGGCCGCCTGGCCGCGCGCGGTGAAGGCATACATCAGGGCGGTGCCGGTCGCCAGGGTGGCCAGCAAGGGCAGCACCGAGCCACGGAACTGGCTGGCGACCAGGGTCGCGGCAGCGGTGGCGACCCCGGCGGCGACGCCGGTGCGCAGGGTGTCGATGGTCGCCTCGCGCCGGCTCAATTCGTCGGCCTGCAACCGGTGTAGATTCACTGCCCCGGCTCCGCACAGGCCGACCACAGCGCCAAATTTGCCGGCCTCCCACAGGGCGCCGGCGTTCGGTACGCTGGCATAACTGGTGCTGTGGCTGTGGTAGTAGGGCACGGGTGTTCCGGGTTGGGCGAGGCCGCCCTGAACCGGGTACTGACCGGCGTACTCGTAGTGGCTGCTCATGACTCGGGCTCCGTCGGTGTCGGGGGAGGTGAGGGAATGCTGGCCGGCGGTTGGGGGTGGCGCGAGCGGCGCAGGGCGCCGAGCAGCAGGACCAGCGCGGCGCCCACCATTAGCCCACCGATGCCCTCGGCGAGGTTCTTGGCGACGCCGTGCCGCTGGCGCTGCGGTCCCTGCTGAGCGCCGCGTCCGGCGCCCGGGGGCGCTTGGCCGGCGGACATCAGCGCGCCTCCGGCGGCCGGCCGGGTCGGCTTGGGCGGCTGGCGCCGGGTACCGCCAGCCGGGTGCGGCGCGGGTGGTCGACCAGCGCCGGGGTGGTCACGGCGGGCTTGGCCGTCGTACCTAGCGGGGATGCAGCGACCGACGTGGCCATGGTCGTCATCCTTGGGTCGGTCCGGACTTGTCGGACGCCGTGCCACCGACCGACTCGCGGAGCCGGTCGGTCCCGCCCTGCACCGTGCGTTTGGCGGCGGCGCCGGTCTTGAACAGCAGGTCGTGCACCGCGTCGTTGGTAACCACCAGCACCGCGGCGGCACCGATCAGCGCCCCTTTCCAGAATTCCGAATCCTCCAGATTGAGCATGCGCCCGAGGCTGGCGAGGCCGTTGCCGCCGTTGCTAATCTCCTCGACCAGGTCGTTGAGGCCTGCCTGTGCTCGGGGACCCTGATGCTGGCCAGGCTGCTGGCCAGGTTGTTGGCTGGGCTGCATACCGGGCGGGAGTCCGTGCTGACCGGCGCCATGGGCGCCGGCATGGCTTGGCATCGCACCATGCGGCGCGGCCCCATAGGCTGGTGCCCCATAGGCTGCCGGGCCATAGGCCGGTGCCCCGTAGGCTGCCTGCCCATAGGCCGGTACCCCGTAGGCTGCCTGCCCATAGGCCGGTGAATACGCCGGGCCCGGGGCCTGACCGGGTGCCCAGGCTGGCTGACCAGCGGGGGGAGGTTGCATCGTTGGAGCGGCGCTATAGGGGCGGGCCCCGTAGGGATGCGGCGCTGCGGGCTGCTGCCCGGGGCCGGGCGCGCCCGCTGCCCCATAGGCTGCCGGTTGCGCTGGGCCCGCACCGCGCGCGGGGGCCGCCTGACCCGGGACTGGATGTTGGGCTGCATTGTAGAGGCCAGCAGCCGGGCCGGTCCCGGTGGCCGTCGCCGCGGTAGGACCTGGGCCCGCCCCCATGGCCGCCCCGGGCATCGCCGCTGCGGCGCCCGGGGCCGCGGAGCATCCCGGCTCACCGGCCTTCACCGCGACCCCGGCCGCGTGCGCGTGGTCCTGGGCGGGAGGTCCCGCGTCCTTGTTGCCGTGATCACTCATGTCGATTGGTCTCGCTGGGGGTGCGTGGTGAGTCGGGGCCGGCGCAGGTTGAACGCGATCGGGAGCGGCGCGCACCCCGTCACGGGGGCTGGAGCGGGCGTCCGCCGAGCGCGTCCACGCCGCCGGCTCGGCGGGACCGGACGCTCATCGACCCGAGGCAGTCCGGCCACTGCGGGTCGCCGTGGCTTGGCCCCGGGTGCGGGACAGGGATGCGTCCACCGGCGTCGCATGGTAACGGCTTGGCCCGAGGGCTGGCAAACGAACGCGAATCATTATTGTTTTACTCAACATTTTTATCGGCTGGCCCGGCAGCGACTAGGTGGACAGGCACCGCGCACCGCGCCGCAAGGGTTACACTGGCGCGAACCGATCCCGCGGCCGTTCGCCGCCTCCCGCCACTGCTGCGCCTGCCCGGAATCCGCGATGACCCCGGTCCCCCCGGCCGCCGGCCAACCCGCTCCGCCTGACCCCAATGATCTGCGCCAGCGTCTTGACGCCGGGCTCGCGGCCATGGACCCAGTCATTGGTGCCGCTCTCGACGTGCGCGCACGCGCGCACCTCATCGCCTTCATTGAACTGCTGTGGCGCTGGAACCGGGCTTTCAATCTGACCGCGGTGCGCGATCCGGTGGCGATGATCGCGCGCCACCTGCTCGACAGCCTGGCGGTGCTGCCCTGGGTGGATGTGGGACCGGTACTCGATGCTGGCACCGGTGCCGGACTGCCGGGCATCCCGCTCGCCCTGGCGCGTCCGGACCTGCCCTTTGTCCTGCTCGACAGCAATGGCAAGAAGACCAGATTCGTGCGTCAGGCGGCACTGGAACTGGGATTGACCAATGTCGCGGTGGTGCAGACGCGTCTGGCGACATATCGGCCGCCGCGGAAATTCGCTACCATCCTGGCCCGCGCGTTGGCGCGCCTTCCCGAACTCTATGCGGCAACCGCCCATTTGGCCGCCCCGGGCGGTCGCCTGCTGGCGCTGAAGGGTCCCGATGCCGCGGCGGAACTGGCCGCCCTGCAGGTGCAATGGGCCGGCACCGGCGACTCGCCAGCGGGTGCGGCACGCCTGGCAGGGCAGCCGGCGCCGCGCTGTTATCCGCTGTCCATTCCCGCGCTCCCCGGTGAACGGAACCTCATCCTGATCCCATTCCCCACGCAACCCCATGGCTAGAATCATCGCCATCGCCAACCAGAAGGGTGGCGTCGGCAAGACCACCACTGCCGTCAATCTGGCCGCCTCGCTGGCCGCACTACAACGCCGGGTCCTGTTGGTGGACCTGGACCCCCAGGGCAATGCCACTATGGGCGTGGGCGTCGACAAGGCCGCGCTCACCCAGACCGGCTGCGACCTGCTGCTGGGGGCAAGTGCCTTCACCGACTGCGTGGTGCGCGTCGCCGCGCCAGCGCCGGGTTTCGACCTGCTGCCGGCGAATGGCGACATGACCGCCGCCGAGGTGGGTCTGATGCAGGGGGCGCAGCGGGAACGGACCCTGGCCGCGGCCCTGGCCCCGGTGGCGCCGGCCTATGAGATGATCATCATCGATTGCCCGCCGTCGCTGAATATGCTGACGGTCAATGCCCTGGTCGCCGCCGATGGCGTCTTGATCCCGATTCAGTGCGAATACTATGCCCTGGAAGGGCTCTCCGCGCTGCTCGATACCATCGGGCAGATCCGCGCCAGCCGCAACGGCGGGCTGCGCATCGAGGGCATCCTGCGCACCATGCATGATCCACGCAACAATCTCGCCAACCAGGTCTCTACCCAATTGGTGACGCATTTCGACCGCCAGGTCTATCGCACCATCATCCCGCGCAATGTGCGCCTGGCCGAGGCCCCCAGCCATGGTCTGCCGGCCCTGCTCTATGATCGGACCTCGCGCGGCTCCATCGCTTATCAGGCCCTTGCCAGCGAGGTGCTGCGCCGGCCCGTGCCAGCGCCCGATGCGGCCTGAGCCATGATGGGAATGTGCCGTCCGGCGGCTGGCCCCAGCCGCCAGCGGGCATCCGAACCAGCGCAATGGCCGGCCCCACCGGTCGTCGATTCGTCCGCTGACCCCGAGGTGACCAACGAATGACCACGGCAAGCAGAAAGCGCGGCCTCGGCCGCGGCCTCGATGCCCTGCTTGGGGGGATGCGGGAGGATGACGATGGGGTGGCGACGGGCGGCGGTGCCCACGCCGAGCACGGCCATCCCGGCGATGCGGTGACCCGGCTGCCGCTGGAGCGCATACAGCGCGGTCGCTATCAGCCCCGCCGCGACTTCAACCCCGAGCGGCTGCAGGAACTGGCCGACTCCATCGCTACTCAAGGCGTGCTGCAGCCCATCGTGGTGCGTCCGTTGGCCGGCGACCGCTACGAAATCGTCGCCGGCGAACGGCGTTGGCGTGCTTCCCAGCAGGCCGGCCTGACCGACATCCCGGTGGTGGTGCGGGAGGTGGACGAGGCGACTGCGCTGGCCATCGCCCTGATCGAGAACATCCAGCGTGATGATCTGAGCCCGCTGGAAGAGGCGGGTGCCCTGCACCGGCTGATCACCGAGTTCGGCCTCACCCATCAGGAAGTGGCCGAGGTCCTCGGCAAATCGCGTACCACCGTGACCAATCTGCTGCGGCTGCTGGAACTGGAGGCGGAATCCCAGGCCCTGCTGGATGCTGGTCAGATCGAGATGGGGCATGCCCGCGCCCTGCTCGGGCTGCGCGGCGACGGCCAATTGCAGGCCGCGCGGCAGGTGGTCGCGCGCGGACTGTCAGTGCGTGAGACCGAACGCCTGGTGCGCCAACTGCAAGCCGCCGCTGCGGCCGGCACGCCCACGCCCAAACCAGACCTGGACCCGGATATCCGTCGGCTACAGGACGACCTCACCGAGCGGCTCGGCGCCCGGGTCGCCATCCAGCACGGCGGCAGAGGTGCCGGCAAGCTGGTGATCGCCTACAACAGTCTGGACGAGCTGGACGGCATCCTGGCGCATATCCGTTAGCGCCGGGCCCTGGTTGCCAGTCGTCCCGGCGTCGCCACCGCGTCGGTGGTGACCGCCACGGCGTGGATCTGGGGCTGATCGATTCCTCGTTGCCGGCGGCGGCACACATCGGCACCGCATCGGGACCTTGCTTGGTCAGCGCCGCTCAGTCCGATCCGGGGGTGGCCGCCACCCAGCAGCCATGAAACCCCGGCGGCACCGCGTGCGGCAGTGGCAGGCGCGCCTGCACGGCGAGATCGGCGGCGCGCAGGATCAGCAGTTCCGAGCGCCGCGTCGCGTGGCGCCAGAGCAGGGTCAGCAGCCAGTCCTCGCCGCTGGCACCGCCCGCCGGGATCGGTTCGCCGGGCAGGTCGGGAGCGAAATCACGCACCTGCAGGCGGCCGTTGTCGGTATCGAGACGCTGCACCGCGGTGAAGTAGGGGCCGCGCCGCCCGGGCGGGGCGCCCACGCTGTAGACGATGCGCCGCGCTGCGCCGAGCGCACCCGGGGCGGTGCTTGGCAACTCGCTAGGGCGGTCGCTCCAGGGGGTCAGCGTGCAAGGCGCCGCGGCGCCGGGGCGAGGGTCGAGCAGCAGCCGTTCCAACCGCGGCAGGTTGGCGTCGTCGGCGGCCTGAAACAGGCCCTCGAGGTCATCGAAGGCCGGATAGCGGGGATAGCGGATCACATCCAGGGCCAGCCGGCCGGCGGCGTCCTCGCAGCCCTGGGCGATATGAAAGACGAACCCCGGGACAGTCTCCAGGACCCGCGGCGGGCCGCCGGCGCGCGGGATCAGCAGCGCCTGCATCGGCCGCTCGGTGGCCAGCCGCAATGACCCCACCGGGGTCGCCAGCCCGAGCAGGGCGCGCGGCAGGTCGAACTCGGCCCAGGGCAGCAGCACGCAGTACCAATGGCGGGTGACCGCGAAGTCATGCACGAAGCTGAAGCGCGGCAGCGGATACAGCAGCGGTGGGGCCATGCAGCCGTCGGCGTCGATCCGATAGAAGACCAGCCGACAGGGGCGGCCGAAGACCACCCCGAAATTGATCATGGCACCGGTGTCGGCAGCGAGGCGGGGATGGGCGGCGAAGGGCAGCCAGGGCGACAGCCAGCGGGCGGGCGCTGGCAGCGGGTTGCGCAGACGGCCCTGGAAGTCCTCCGGACCCAGCGTCGCCAGGCTGTGCGGGTCCAGCCGATGTGGCAGCCCGCCCTCCCACAGGGCCAGCAGTCGCCCGCCCTGCCAGACCACATTGGTGTTGGCGGCATTCTTGAAGTGCAGCCGCAGCAGATTGGTCGCCAGGCCGCCGGGCAGGTTGCTGCCGAAGCCGCGATAGCGCATGCGCCCGGCGGCGGTCTCGGCGCGGTACTCGGCGGTGCGCACGAAGCGGTTGGTATAGCGCACCCCGTCGGCACCGATAGCGATGCGCACCACATGGCCATCGCCGTCGAACGGATGCGCGTAACGCACCCCGCCGCGCCCGAAGCGGCCGGGGCCGTTGCGGTACAGCACCCCCCGCAGGTCGGCGGGCAGGGTGCCGAGCGGGGTCAGGGGCAGGTCGGTGAATTCCTGCTCCACGTCGGCGAGGGCCGCCCGCAAGGCGCCGCTCATGGCCGCGGGGCTCAGGTCGGGTGGCACGGCGGCAGCGGCGGTCGGTGCCGCCCCGCGATCCGCCGCACCGCTTACAGCGTCCTTCCCAGACCTCGCCATCGGCCCTTACTCCGGCTTCTTCAGCAGTGCCGACAGATCGGCGAAGGGGCGATGCGTGGTCGTTGCCGCGCGCTCGCCCGGGCGCGCCCCGCCGCGACCGGCGGCCAGGGCCGCCAGGTGCTCCTCGTGGCGCTGATGCTCGTTGTCGTGACAGTACAGGCAGAGCAGTTCCCAGTTGGAGCCGTCGGGCGGATTGTTGTCGTGGTCCATGTCCTTGTGATGGACGGTCAGTTCGCGCAGGTTGGCATGGGTGAACTCGCGTGCGCAGCGTCCACAGACCCAGGGATAGAGCTTCAGGGCCTGCTCGCGATAGCCGGCCGCGCGCTCGTCGGCGACCTGGCGGGCGCGGGCCACCACTTCGTCGAGCCGGCTGCTGTCGATCGGGCGGCCAGTGCGGCCGTGACGGGGAGGGTCGGGATGCTTGGGGGCCATGATCTACTGCTCCGGCAGGTGACGGGCACGTCGCCCGGGTGAGACCAGATTATCCGTCAAAGCATTCCCATTGCCGCACATTGCACGTGTGAATCGGGATGCGCGCACGGCACCCCGCGGCGAGCGCCTGCTTGCTGGCCGGCGACGGTCGCCCCATCCTCGCGGGTCCGCCATCTGGATATCGGACCCCTAAGCATGACTGACAGCATCGCCCCGTCCGTGGCCGCCGCGTCGAGCGCTGCCCCCACGCCTCCGGCCTGGGCCGGCTGCCTGCGCGAGCCCGCCCGCGGCTTTGATCTGACCCCGCTGCGTCTGCTCGCCGGCAGTCTGCCGGCGGGGCTGCAGGGAACCCTCTACCGTAACGGACCGGCCCGGCTCGGGCGCGGCGGGCGCCCGGTCGGACATTGGTTCGACGGCGATGGCGCGGTACTGGCGGTGCAGTTCGACCAGGGCCGTGCCATGGCCACCTATCGTTTCGTCGAGACCGCCGGCTATCGCGCCGAGACCGCGGCCGGCCGGTTGCTGTTCGGCAATTATGGAATGACCGCGCCGGGGCCGATCTGGAACCACTGGCGCCGGCCCTTGAAGAACAGCGCCAACACCTCGGTACTGGCCCTGCCAGACCGGCTGCTGGCGTTATGGGAGGGGGGGCAACCCCATGCCCTGGACCTTGCCACCTTGGCCACCTTCGGCAGCGACGACCTCGACGGGACCTTGCCGGCGCAGGCCCCCTACTCGGCACACCCCAAGCGCGACCCCGAGGGCGGCGACATCTACAACTTCGGGATCGCCATCGGCGGGCCGGATGCAACACTGCGCCTGTATCGCGGCGATCCCAGCGGTCGCGTCCAGGCACGTTCCGAGCTGCGCCTGACCGGAGTGCCGCTGGTGCATGACTTCGTGCTGGCCGGTCCGTACCTGCTGTTCCTGATCCCGCCGGTGCGCATCGACGTGCTGTCGGTTTTCCTGGGGCTGAAGAGCTACCGGGCGGCCATGCGCTGGCGCCCGGAACTGGGCACCCAGATCCTGGTGTTCGCCCGCGACTCCCTGCAACTGGTTGCCCGCGGCGAGGCGCCGCCCTGGTATCAGTGGCATTTCGGCAACGGGGCCCTGGTCGCCGCTGACGAGCTGGTGCTGGACCTGGCCCGTTACGAGGACTTCGCCACCAACGCGCATCTGGCCGAGGTGGCCAATGGATGCACCTACACGCCGGCCGAGGCCCGACTCTGGCGGCTGCGGCTAGCGCCGGCCAGTGCGCGCCTGCTGGTGGCCGAGCCGGTCAGCGACCGTTCCTTCGAGTTTCCGATGGTGGCCCCAGCGGCCGTCGGGCGGCCCTGGACCCGCACCTACGGCGTGCTGCACCGGGTCGGGACCGACACTACCAGCGAGCGTTATGACAGCCTCGGCTGCCATGATTATGCCAGCGGACGCCTTTATGAGGCCGATCTCGGCCCGGCCCGCTATCCGTCCGAGCCCATCCTGACCGGACCGGTTGCCGATGCCCCGGACGGCTGGCTGCTGTCGGTGGTCTACAATGGCGTCGATCATCGCTCCGAGGTCTGGGTTTTGGACGCCGCCGATCTCGCCGCTGGCCCGCGCGCAGTGCTCGCACTGCCGGCGGTCATTCCGCTCGGCTTTCATGGCTGCTGGCGCCCGGCGCCGGGTACTTGATCGGCCCGGCGGCCGCGACGCTGCCAGCCCGGCGATCCACAGTCCCCTGCCTGCCATCCCTGCGATCTGTCCGTGGACCTGCTCAACGATCTATTTCGTGCTCCGCCCTGGGCGGTGCTGCGCATCGGCCTGCACATTGCCTTCATGCTGGCCAGTTTGCTGTTGTTGAAGCAGGCGCTGCTCCTGGGTCGGGCCACCACGGCGCGGTCCAGAGCCCGGGCACGCCCCTGGTTTGGCGCGCTCGGCATTGCCCTGACGCTGGCCTGCCTCGGTATCCTTGTCTATCAGGCGACCTGGCAACTGGCCGGCACCATCCGCCCGCGTTTCATCGCCTTCATGCAGCTCCATGACCGGCGCCAGTTCAACCCCGCGCATTGGATCCAGCGCGGGCGCATCCTCGATCATCGCGGCACGGTGCTGGCAGAGAGTCGCGAGCAGGACGGTGGCGTGGTGCGGGTCTACCCATTCGGCCCGGTCTTCGCCCATGCGGTGGGCTATGCGCATCCCCGGTACGGTGCCACCGGCATCGAGGCACTCGGCAATGTGGCGCTCAACGGCGGACTGCCGGCCAGCCTGAGCGCCTGGGGCGACTTGGGCCGGCAACTGGTGGTTGGGGATAAGCGCCCGCGCGGGCAGGATCTGATCACCACCCTGGATGCAGAGCTGCAGCAGCAGGCGGTGGCAGCCCTGGGCCAGCGCCGCGGTGCCGTGCTGCTGATGCGCCCGGACGATGGTGCGGTGCTGGTGTTGGCGAGTAACCCGGGCTTCGACCCCAACCAGATCGCCGCGGCCCTGGCCGCCCGCGATGATCCCACCAGCCCGCTGCTCAACCGAGCCACCCAGGGCCAGTATCCGCCCGGCTCGGTCTTCAAGGTGGTGATCGCTGCCGCGGCGTTGGAGGCCGGCTTCAGCGGGCGGCTGGATTGTCCGGTGGAGGGCTACACCACCTCGTCCCGCTATCCGCGCATCCGCGACCATGAGTATTACCTGGCCCGGCGCGAGGGTCGGACCTGGGGTGGCCACGGGCGGCTCGATCTCGCCACGGCCCTGGCCAAGTCGTCCAACGTCTTCTTTGCCCAGCTCGGGGTCGCTCAAGGGCGTGACGGCCTCGCCACCATCGCCGAGCGCTTCCTGTTCAACCGCACCCTGAGCCTGGGTGATGGCCCCGGTGCGCAAATGCACACCGGGCGTCTGCCGACCCTGCCCGAGCGCGACCGTTACGGCCTGGCGCAGGCCGCAATCGGCCAGGGCCGGGTGCTGGCCACCCCGGCCCATATGGCCCTGATCACCGCCGCTATCGGCAACGATGGCCTGGCCATGCGCCCACGCTTGCTGCGGGCGCAAGCGCCGGAGCCCCTGGGACAGTTCATGACGGCCACCACCGCGGCGCGGCTGCGTGAGATGTTGCGCCTGGCGGTCAGCGCGGGCACCGGCCGCGGCATCGATCAGTCGCAACTGGCCATCGCCGGTAAGACCGGCACCGCGGAGAACCCGGCCGGGGCCTCCCATGCCTGGTTCGTCGGCCTGGCCCCGGCGGCGCGCCCACGTCTGGCGGTCGCGGTGCTGGTGGAACATGGCGGCTACGGGTCTAGCGCCGCCGCCCCGATCGCCCGCGACCTGTTCTTGAGCGCCGCGCGGCTGGGGTTGTTGGATTAGGGCCGACAGCAGGGCGCGAATGGCCGCCGCGACCAAACGACAACAGGGCCGCGCGGCCCTGTTGTCCTACCGGGTTGTCGTCCCGGGTTGTCGTAACGACTGGCAGGCTGCCGGTCAGACGGTCACGCCGCGGCTGGGCACGAATTCAGGATAGGCCTCCAGCCCGCACTCGCCGACGTCGACACCAGAGTATTCCTCTTCCTCGCTGACTCGAATGCCCATGCTGATCTTGATCAGCAGCCAGACGATACTCGAGGTGACGAAGACCCAGATCAGGATGCTGCCAAGCCCGATCAACTGGGCGCCGAAGCTGGCATCGGCATTGGTCAGCGGCACCGCCAGCAGACCCCACATGCCGACCACGCCGTGCACCGAGATCGCCCCAACCGGGTCATCCACTCGCAGCTTATCCAGCGACAGGATGGCGAATACCACGAGGACGCCGCCGACGCCGCCGATCAGGGTGGCGCCGATCGGGGCCGGGGTATCGGGCGCGGCAGTAATCGCCACCAATCCGGCCAGGGCGCCGTTCAGGGCCATGGTGAGATCGGCCTTGCCGAACAGGAGTCGCGCGGTGATCAATGCCAGCACCAGTCCGCCGGCCGCGGCCATGTTGGTATTGACGAACACCGCTGCTACGGCATTGGCGTCTTCGATGGTCGTGATGATGAGTTGCGAGCCGCCATTGAAGCCGAACCAGCCAAGCCAGAGAATAAAGGTGCCTAGCGTAGCCAGCGGCAGGTTGGCACCAGGGATCGCGTTGATGCTGCCATCCTTACCGTACTTGCCCTTGCGCGGGCCCAGTAGCAGGACGCCGGCCAGGGCCGCCGAGGCGCCGGCGAGATGCACGATGCCGGAGCCGGCGAAGTCGCTGAAGCCGATGCCGTCGAGCCAGCCTTCGCCCCAGGTCCAATAGCCCTGCATGGGGTAGATGAACCCGGTCATAACCACCGCAAACAGCAGAAAGGCCCACAGCTTCATGCGCTCAGCGACCGCCCCGGAGACGATCGACATGGCGGTCGCGACGAAAACCACCTGGAAGAAGAAGTCGGCCATCATCGCATAGTAGTTCTCACCATCGCTGGTCAGTACGTCATCGACGCTGTGATCGCCGCCAAACATGAAGCTCAGGTCGATTGCGGGGAATACCCCATTGCCACCGCTGGGATACATGATGCCGTAGCCGATCAGCATATACATGATGCAGGCGATGGCGTATAGGGCGACATTCTTGGTGAGGATCTCGGCAGTGTTCTTGGCCCGAACCAGGCCGGCCTCAAGCATTGAGAAGCCGGCTGCCATCCACATAACCAAGGCGCCGGAGATGAGAAAATAGAACGTATCCAGCGAATACGCGAGTTCGGTCATGCGGGCGAGTTGGGCGATGCTGGCGAGTTCGGTAATGCTGTCTTCCACGAATCGGTACCTCCCACGGGGTTTTACAGGGCGTCCGGCCCGGTCTCGCCGGTACGGATACGGATGACCTGATCGACATCGTTGACGAAGATCTTGCCGTCGCCGATCTTGCCGGTACGGGCGGCGTTGGTGATGGCCTCGATGACCTGATCGACGAGCGGATCATCCACCGCGATCTCGACTTTGATCTTGGGCAGGAAGTCGACAACATATTCGGCACCACGATAGAGTTCGGTGTGCCCCTTTTGGCGACCGAAGCCCTTGACTTCAGTCACGGTGATGCCCGACACCCCGATGTCTCCGAGGGCCTCGCGTACGTCGTCGAGCTTGAATGGTTTGATGATTGCTGCTATCAGCTTCATGAGATTTTGCACTCCGGGGGAGACAGTGGTGCGGGGGTGACGGGGCGTCGCTAGCGGCAGGCAGAGGGCGCCCCGAGCGGGCGGTTAGAAGGTCTTGGAGATGGTGAAGACTGCGGTATCGCCGCAGCGGAACGGCGCGGAGCACTGATCCTGCTTGTTGCGGCCGACCCAGGACAGGTCGAAATCGAAGCCGCCGTAGCTATACGACAGCCCGGCGCTATAGTCGTCGTAACTGTCGCCGCCGCCCTTGACTGCGCTGTTGTCATAGCGGGTCAGGCCATAGCTACCATGCAGAGTAAAGTCATAGGGCAGTGGCACCTCCAGCCCGAACGAATGATACCAGGCGCTGTCGGCGCCGAAGAAGTCATCGCTATAGTGGGCGCTGTAGGAGGGCGTGAACAGGCCCATCACGTCATAGCTCAGTCCGATATGCCACTCGTTGGTGTTGTTGGCATCGTCGCCGCTGTTGGGATACTGGTAACGCAGGTAGCCGACATCAACGCTGAGCGCATCCAGGCCGTTGATCCCCATCGCCTGCCAGTTGGGGCGCCAGCCGACATAGAGGTCGAGTTCCATGCTGGCGCCGTCGTAGCCGGCACCACGCAGGACCAGTTCTTCGGCCGCGGGATCATTCGGCGCCAGCAGCATGGTCGGGGCCAGGGCATTGTCAACGAACAGGCTGCGCCCGGCGCCGCTGTCGACGTTCGATGCCCACACGCCGGCATAGAGACCAGCCGGGGTGAACTCGTAATCGAACCCGCCTTGCACCGCTGGCCCGTCATTGGTCTGGCTGACCCCGCGGAACAGATAGTTGGTGGTCAGGGCGATGTTAGCGCTGAAGTCGTGGATGGGGGAGTCTGCGGCCCGGGCCGGCGTCGACGCGGCAGCTGCCGATAGCAGGGCGCCAGCCGCGGCGACCATTCCCAGACGTTGTGTTTTCATAGGGCTACCTCTGAACCTAAAGAGTGGGCGGATGCTGACCGCCGCCAGGACAGGCCCGCGTTGGGCGGGCGGGTTGCGATGATCTGTTAAGCAGATTGCATGCCAGCAACACTGGCGCCTGCGCGACATCCCGACCGGGGGCTTGCCCCGCTGTCTGTTGGGGAAAAGACGACAGTCGCTGCCCAGGGCCGGGGCGCACCACGCGCTACCTTGGTTCAAGGTTGCACTATTCTGGTGCGTCCCCGCCCCGATGGCCTGCCGGGTACGCCCCGGGCACCGATGGCGGCATGCGCCTATAATTGGGCGTGACGCCGTCAATGATCACAGGTAACACTCGATGTTGGACCCGAAGAACCTCGATGAGCTGGCCCGCCGCCTCGCCGCTAGTCTGCCCAAGGGCGTGCAGGTGTTGCAGGAAGATATCAACCGCAGCTTCCGCGCCACGCTGGAGGCCGGCCTGGGCCGCTTGGAGTTGGTGACGCGGGAGGAATTTGATGTCCAGGCGGCGGTGCTGGCGCGCACCCGTGCAAAACTGGAGGCCCTGGCCCGGCGCGTGGCCGAGCTGGAGGCCGGTTATTCGGGCAGCGCGGCGACCAGTCCCGGGACCGCCGCCGGGGTGGACAGCGAGACCAGCGCGCCCGAGGCCCCTTCCGCCTAACGCCTGATCTCGGGCTGGTTCAGGATCTCGCCGTAGACTCGGTGACCCAGCATCGACCGCAGACTCGTCCAGGGCCGGCCCAAGGCCGGCCACTTGTTGATGGCGATGGCCACTACCTCTCGCGGGTGTCATCATCCGCCACTTCTCCGGGCCATCCCTCCAACCACCTCTGCTAATAGGCACCGCCCGGCATGGGACTCTGCATCCTGCACAGCCGCGCCCGTGACGGCATTCATGCCCCCGAGGTTTTTGTGGAGGTGCATGCTGGCAGCGGGCTGCCAGCCCTCTCTATCGTTGGCCTGCCGGAACTAGCGGTGAAGGAGAGCCGCGACCGCGTGCGCGGCGCCCTCTACAACGGCCATTTCGACTTCCCGCGCGGGCGCGTGACCATCAACCTGGCCCCGGCCGATCTGCCCAAGGAGGGCGGGCGCTTCGATCTGCCGATCGCCCTTGGCATCCTTGGGGCGTCCGGGCAGGTGCGCGCCGAGCGTCTGGGTGGGCTGGAGTTCATCGGCGAACTGGCCCTGACCGGCGCCCTGCGCCCAGTAGACGCGGTGCTACCGGCGGCGCTTGCTGCCCGCCGCGCTGGACGCGCCCTGGTGCTGCCGCGCGCCAATGCCGACGAGGCGGCCCTGGTGAGTGGGCTGCAGGTCTTGCCGGTAGGGCATCTGATCGAGGTCTGCCGGCATCTGAACGGCGAGGCCGAACTGCAGCCGGGCGTTGCCCCGGCGGTGCCACCGCGGCCGCCCATCGCCGCCGATCTGGCCGAGGTACGCGGGCAGGACCACGCCAAGCGTGCGCTAGAGGTAGCCGCCGCCGGTGCCCACAGTCTGTTGTTGATTGGCCCCCCGGGCACCGGCAAGTCGATGCTGGCATCGCGTCTGCCCGGCATCCTGCCCGACCTGAGCGAGGACGAGGCCCTGGAGGCCGCCGCGATCCGTTCGGTGAGCGGCCGCGTGCCTCTTGATTCGGCGCGCTGGCGGGAGCGTCCATTTCGCGCCCCGCATCACACCGCCTCTGGGGTGGCCCTGGTCGGCGGCGGCAGTAACCCGCGGCCGGGGGAGATCTCCCTAGCCCACCATGGGGTACTGTTCCTCGACGAACTGCCGGAGTTCGATCGGCGCGTGCTGGAGGTGCTGCGCGAGCCGTTGGAGTCAGGCCACATCAATATCTCCCGCGCTGCCCGCCAGGCCCGCTTCCCGGCCCGATTCCAACTGGTGGCGGCGATGAACCCCTGTCCCTGCGGCTATCTGGGCGACAGCAGTGGTCGCTGTCATTGCAGCGCCGAGGTCGTTGCCCGCTACCGCGGGCGCATCTCCGGGCCGCTACTCGACCGCATCGATCTGCAGGTCGAGGTCCCGCGCCTGCCGCCAGACTGCCTGCAGGCGGCCACCGCGGCCGCGACCAGCGAGACGGTCCGGGCGCGGGTGGTGGCGGCCCGGGCGCGCGCAGAGCAGCGCGCTGCCAAGCCCAATGCCGCCCTCACTCCGCGCGAGATCGAGCGTGATTGCGCGCTGGATGCCAACGGTCGCGCCTTACTCAATCAGGCCCTGCAGCGCCTGGCCCTGTCGGCGCGCGCCTACCATCGCATCCTGAAGGTCGCGCGCACCATCGCCGATCTGGCCGGCAGTGATGCCATCAGCCCGCTGCACCTGAGCGAGGCGATCGGCTACCGGCGCCTGGACCGCGGCCAGGCCGACCCCCGCGGCTAGCCCCAATGGCGGACTTGCTCAGGCCTCTGCCGCCGCCGCGGTTGCGGCGATCCCGCCGCGGTCCACCCAGGACCCGCGCGGCCGGCTTCACCCTGGCTGAACTGCTGATCGCGCTGGTGCTGATCAGCATCATCACCCTGCTGCTGTTTTCGGCCCTGCGCCTGGGCGGGCGCGCCTGGGAGGCAGTGGACCAGGCCACCGAGCGCGTCGCCGACCTGCGCACCGCGCACCAGGTGATCGCCAACCTGTTGCGGGAGCTGCGCCCGGAGAGCGTGCCCTTCGAGGACTTCGAACGTCCAGTCTTCAGCGGCGAGCGCGAGCAGCTCGAATGGGTCGCGCCATTATCCGATCACGTGGGCCTCCCCGGCCTCTATGTCCTGCGCCTTGGCCTGGAGCAGGCGGTCGGACGGACGCGACCGCGGCTGGTGCTGACCCGCTGGCTGCTGCATCCGGACGTCCTGGCAGGGGGCGACGACCATGGCCCCTGGACGCCGTTGCTCGAAGGCGGCCTGGCCGCTGCCGACCTTGGTCCCTTCGATCGCGATCTCGCCGCCGGTGCCCATGGCCGCACCGTCCTGCTGCCGCGGGTGGATCACTTCGAGCTGCGCTATTTCGGCATCCCCGAGGGCGCGGACCGCCCCGACTGGTATGAGGACTGGGTGGATCAGCCCTGGCCACCGTTGCGGGTGCGCATCGAGCTGCACAGCCCGACCCAGACCTGGCCGCCGGTCCTGGTGGCCCTGCCGGGCCGCGAGGCGCCGGTCATCCTGGGGCTGGGGGCGCCGTAGACCCCCGACCGACTGCGGTGCCGTTGCTCACTGCAGATAGGGTCCGGGGTGGCCGATCTGGCCGGGGCCGTCGAGCACCCAAATGCCGGCGCTGTTGGCGCGCACCCAAAAGTGCAGGCTGCCGTCGCTGTGCTGTTCGGCGCCGGTCACCGCGTCGCGATAGAGTCCGGGGCGAACGTCGCCGATGCTGACCTGCTGATCGGCGCCGATGGCAAGCCCGACCACCGCATAGCTGCCCTGCGCCGAGAGGTCGCGCACGAAGGCCATGCCGCTGCCCCACTCATTGACCTGTGTCATCGGCGCCCGCTGCAGGGCCGGGATGGCGCGGCGGATGAGATTGAGGCGCTGGATGTGCCGGTAGAGCGGGTGCGCCTGAGTCTCGGCAAGCCGCTCGTCGCTGAGATGATCGCCAAAATAGGCGCGGCCGGTGGTCTCCAGCGTATCCCGCTCGCCCTCGACATCCTGCGGCGCCCCGCGCATGAACTCGATCTCCTCGCCGAAGTACAGGCAGGGGATGCCGCGTGCGGTCCAGATCAGGTTGTAGGCCGCCGCCGCCATCCACTGCTCGCCCTGGAAGCGGTATTTGAAGTCGTTGTCGGGGCCGACGTCATGGTTCTGCAGGAAGGTCACCAGGCTGGTGACATCGCCATAGATCCAGTCCATCGAGAGGATCTGGGCGGTGCCGGCATAGGTGCCCTTGCTGACCGTATCGCGGAAGGTGGAGAACAACCCGAAGTCGAGTTGGGCAAAGCCGGAATCGCCGCCGCTCGCGGGGTCGCGGGGATCATCGCCGAGCCGGGTATACCACCAGGGCCGGATCTGCGAGGGGCCGTTGTCGCCGCCCCCGAGATCGCCCCAGCCATAGCCTTTGACCAGGTTCTCGCCGAAGACGAACAGCCCCGGCTTGTGCGCCTTCCAGGCATTGACATATTCCAATAGATTATTGCGCTCGATATGCTTGACGGTATCGATGCGCAGGGCATCCACGCCCATGTCGAGATAGCGCGCGATGGCACCGATGATATAGTCCTTTACATTTTGGCGCTCGGTGGCGAGATCGATGCAATCGCCGGCCAGATGCTTCTGCTGCAGGGGCCAGGCGCTCTCCCAGTCGCCGCCGCAGATGAACCCGTCCTGATGGTACCAGTCTGGGTCCAGATCATTGACATCGATGCCGAAGAAGCGTCCGGGATTGTAGCCGGCCTTGGGCACGGTCTCGCCGGTCTTGGGGTCGACCAGCGGCTCGCTCCCGTCGGGGTCGCTGGCATGGCGTTCGCGATACCAGTCCGGTGCCAGCGGGTTGTCGATATCGTCGCGATTGGGCCAGGCATAATTGCCGAGATTGCCCTGATAGGGGCCGTGATCGACCTGTCCTGGTGCCGAGCCCTGGGGGACATAGTATTTGATCGGCAGATGGTCGATATGGACCTGGCCGCGGATGCCATACTGGCAGGAATGATTGATCACGACATCCTGAATGATCTTGATGCCGCGGGCATGGGCGGCGTCGATCAGGTCCTGATAGGTTGCATCCGGGGATTCCAGGCGCGGATCGATGCGGGTCCAGTCGTAGGGATGATAACCGTGGTAATCGAGCCCCGAGCGGTTCTCCACCGGCGGCGTGATCCAGATTGCGCTGAAGCCGAGGTCGCGGATGTAATCCAGGCGCGCGATCAGACCTTTGAAATCGCCGCGCCAGTGCGGATCGACCGCGTTGCCGGCGGCATCGAAGCGGATGCGGTCGCGGCAGAAGAAGTTATTGGATGGATCACCGTCATAGAAGCGGGCGGTGAGCAGGAAATAGATGGTCTCGGCGCGGAAATCGGTGCGCTCGGCCACCGACGGCAGCGGCACCTCGGTGATCGGCGCCGTTACTGGGGTCGGCGCGTTGCTGGCTGTCGCGGCCGCGTCTGCTGCCCGTGCGGGCATCGCCGGTCCAGCCTGCCAACCGGCACCGGGCCGGTACCAGGTCGGGCCGGCGGCATCGCTGGCCAGGTCCGGACCTTGCTGGCCCTGGCCATCGCTGAAGACCAGCCGCGCGGTCCGGGTACCGGCGAGCCGATAACGATACCAGCCGACATGCTCCGGGTCCGGCGTCATCGCCTCGCCGGGCCAGGTACTGCCGGGTGCCGGCGGCTGGCGGTCCCAGAAATGCACCCGGACCGGCTCGGCCCAGTCGGCGGGCCGCAGAAAATGCAGGATCAGATCGCTCATCGGATAGTCCCCATTGACTTTGTTAGGTTTGCTGGAGCTACTCTGTTTTCTGGAACTACGCGATACAAGAGAAAAGTTGGTTGATGATCGGTTCGCGCTCGCTCTTAGGATGGTGCCAGAAGTTCAGCAGCAAGCCAAGCTGCTGACTGTTCGCCTGCAGTAAGTGGCTGACTGGCACGCGGTGTTCACGGTTCAGTTGCTTAATCCTGCTTCAGCAGCCATCCCTGATACTCGAGACGAGGTCGAGGCTTCTCTGCGAGCAGGATACCTTGCTGGGCCAGTGCTTTCGCCAGACATCCCAGAGCGCATACTCCCGGACAGCTGTTTCCCTGCTCCGGGGAGGCCTCGAAACCAGCATCGATCATCCAATTGCGCTGTTGCCAGAACAGGAGTGTCGCGATCGTGATGATTGCGCTGTTTGCGTGTTGCCTGGTCCGGCGACCGGCCAGCGAGCGTCGGGTTCCAATGATCAAGCTGTACGCACTCAACGATAAAAACTGCTGCAGCACCACCGGTGGTCTTGCAGGAGAGAATGAGCGTCATGTGACGCTGCGAAGCTGACTTTGCCGCGGGCGCCTTGATCGTGCTCGCGGCCAGCGGCTCGGGCGCCGTGCGTCGTCAGGGTTTCCAGTCCTGATCACATCAGGCCAGGATGGCCTGACGACGCGGTCAGTCGCCGCTCTGGCAGGAGTGACGATCGAGGCCCATGGCGGTAGCCGGATGATGACGCCGGGCAATCCATCTTGGCAGGCGCACTCGCCAGTGCGCCGGATCAGCGCGATAGGGCTGCGGGTCGGCGCCCCTCGCTCAGCTCTGTGAGGTATCGACGCAGGAGCGCGAGGCGCTGTTCGGCGTCGCTGTTGGGGTCGTAGACGTAGTTGCCCCAGCGCACGGGGTCGCGCCATTGGGCACCCAAGCGCTGCGGTTGCAGTAGGTCGTAGATCTGGCGCCATTCGCCATCGACCCGCAATGCGAGTTGCGGGTTGATGCTGTATTCGCCGCGGCGCCAGCGCAGGAACAGCTTGCGGTTGTATGGATCATCGCGGTCGATCTCGTTCTTGGCCAGGATCGAGGAGATGTAGTTGCGCCGCTTGCGGAACGCCGGGACCACCGTTTCCGGGAAGTGGGCTAGGATCTCCTCGAGGTCGGCAGCCGACAACAGCCGTCGCCGCTGGGCCCAGTTCTCGCCGAGGCGTTGGTAGAAGTGCACCATTGCGATACACAGCAGCAGGTATTCCATCTGCCGCCGGTCGAGCTTGATCAGGCGACCATCGACCTGGATGTCGATGGCGGGCGGGGCCAGGCGGGCGAAGACGGCCGGCAACCGGGTGCGAGCGAAGCGCTCGTCGGCGCAGGCGCGATCGAGCGCGATCTGCAAGGCGTTGAGACCATTGGCATCGACCAGTCCGGTGTCGGCATCGCGGTCGAGCAGGGCCTCGATCAGATCGGCATTGCCCATGCGGCTGGCGATCATCAGCGGGGTCTGATCGAAGACATTGCGATGGTCCACGCCGTAGCGATCGACCTCGCGCAGTACCGCGCCGGGTTGCTTGAGGGTATAGGCCAGGTAGTGCTTCTTCTCCAGCGTCGCGAGCGCCTTGTCGGGCTGGGCGGCGGCCTTGATGCCCTGTTGGATCAGGGCATTGAGCAGGCGCTGATCGTGGTAGACCAGGGCGTATTCCATCAGTCCGATGCCGGCCTTGCGCTCGCCCTGGGCCAGGGCCTTGTCCTGCAGGGCGGCCAGGGCATCGCCCCGCAGCACGGTCCAGGTCGGGGTGCGCTGCTTGAGGATCTGCGCGCGGATCTCGGCGGCCTGTTCCTCCTTGCCCTGCAGCGTCAGGCGATGCGCCTCGTGCCGCCATTCCTCCAGGCTGGAGCTGTGGGTCTCGACGTCGGCGACGCTGTCGTGGACCTCGGTCAGCCCGAGGAGCGCGAGCAACTGTTGTTTCGGCCGTGGCTCGATCAGGTACAGGTTCTTGACCGCGCGGGTCACCGCCACGTAGAGGGCGTTGATATAGAACTTGTAGACCTCCAGCGATTTGTCGCCCTTGTCGCGACCGCGGGCATAGCGCAGTTCGCCGTGCAGATCGGCCTCGCCAAGATCGCCGGCGATGTCGCGAAAGCGTTTTTCCTCGCTGGAGACGAAGCCGTATAGCAGCACATTCTCGTATTCCAGGCCCTTGGCCTCGTGGATCGAGAACACCAGCGGGGTGCGAAAGTATTGGCGGACCTCGGTCTTCTGCTCTGGATGCAGCACCAGGATCGCAAAGCGGGTGGACTGGGCAGTGCGTCGATCCAGGTCGCGTTTGACCGCCTCGCTGTCCTGCAGCAGGCCGACGCGGCCCTGGGTTGGGCCGCGGCTCTGCACCAGGTAATTGCTCTCCCGGTCCACTGAGCCGAAGCGGGCATGCTTGATGTGCAGCAGCCGGTTGGCGATCTCCGTCACCTGCGGGGAGTTGCGGAAGTTGGCGTTGAGGATGCGAATCAGGTCGGTGCTGGTCGCCTGGTCCTGTTGCCGCCAGAACAGGGTCTTGACCTTGGACCAGGAAAAGAAATTGGGATGGACGATCTGGTTGGAGTCGCCGCACAGCAGGAAGCTGGTCGGGTCGCGCAGGGCGCGCAGGATCAGCAGGAGCTGGACATTGGTCAGATCCTGCACCTCGTCGACGACGATGAAGTCATAGCGCGGTGTGACCCGCGCGAGCCAGTCATGGCTGACCAGGTTGGCATCGAACCAGCCTTGCTCGGCGAGGAAGTGCAGGTACTTCTCGAACAGGTCATAGACCGCGGCGCGATCCTCGGGGGCGAAGATCGACTGGCGCACGCCTAGGGACAGATAGGCATCGCGGCTCAGATAGGGCTGTTCGGGGTCGGTCCCGGTGATGGCGCCCTGGAATTCCTCGAACAGGCGGTGGCTGTCCTTGAGCGCCTTGGGCAGCCGTTGCCGTGCGGTCCAGGCGGCGAAGGCGCGCGGCGTGATTTCCTTGCCGGCCGGCACCCGAATCGTCTCCAGGTATTCGCGGAAGGAGAGAAAATCGACCTGCTGATCATCGCTCTGCCAACCATTGGCGTAATACAGGTCGCGGGCATTCTGCACCAAGAACGGCGAGCGGGTGACATAGAGGATGTCGCCGACGGCATCCTTCATCTTTTCCAGCGTCAGCGCCGTCTTGCCACTGCCGGCCGAGCCGATGATGACCAGCGGCGGCGGCTGGCGGTAGACCAGTTCCTGATCGTCGTCGAAGGAGAGCACCTTATCCAGCAGATGAAAGCGCGGCAGGCCCGGGTTCAGATAGCTCAGTTCCGGTGCCTCGTCGGCCGCCTTTGGGGTCACCGCCGGGATGCGGTCCTCATCGATTGACACCCCCGCGGCGAGGAAGCGGGAGCGCTCGTAGGCATGGTGGGGGATGTATTCCAACAGCAGCGCACAGCACTCGCCCTGATGCCGATAGAGTGCGAACAGCATCCGGTTGCTGCGGTCGAGTCGTGCCCGATAGAGGTTGTCGCCCACCTTCTTGACCTCCGCGGAGCGGAAATCGTCTGCGGCGAGCTGGGCGATCAGCTTGTCGAGGCCGGGGATGGCGCTGCTATCGAGGCCGCGGTAGGTCAGGATGCGCATGGATCTGGAAGGTCTCGTGTGACAGGTGGCGGTGGACCGGCGGGGGCGCGCGCTGTCGGGGCAGGGCCGGTTCTGCGTGGAGAGAAGGATAGCAATCAGTGCCGGCCGAGCGGGTGCGGCCAAGCGCGTCCGACCAGCGCGGCGGCGCGAGGGCCTCCGCGCCCTGGCGCGCTATGCTATTTGCATCCTGCACCCACCGAACCACATGGAGCCCTGGCATGCCTGTCCCCGCGGTCGATCTGCCGATCAGCGTTGCCGACTACCTCGCGGGCGAGCAACACAGCCCGATCCGTCACGAGTACCTGGCCGGCGCGGTCCGCGCCATGGCCGGTGCCGACGAGGCCCACAACCGGATCAGCCTGAACCTGGCCTTCCACCTGCGCGCGGCGACCCGCGGTCAGCCCTGCGCGGTCTTCATCAGCGACATGAAGGTGCGCATCGAGGCCGAGGAGCGCTTCTATTATCCGGACGTGCTGCTGACCTGCGAGCCGGCGGACCCGGGGGCCTTGTTCAAGGTTTCCCCCTGTCTGATCGCCGAGGTCCTCTCGACCTCCACCGAGGCGATCGACCGCGGCGAGAAGCTGCTCGCCTATCGGGGCCTTGCCGCGCTGCGTTACTACCTGTTGCTGGCCCAGGACCGGCCGCGGGTGGAGGTCTATCGGCGCACCGAGGACGGCGGCTGGCGCTACGAGGTCCACGAGCAGGGCAGTCTCGCGCTGGACTGCGGTGCCCTCGCGCTGCGCCTGTCCCTGGCGGACCTCTACGAGGACCTGGTCTGGTGACGGGGCGCATGCCGCCGCGTCACGCGGACGGTCAGGGTACAGACACAGGGGGCGGACGGGGGCGCGGTCCGTTCCGACGCGGAGCGCGGCGCCGCTCGCGAGAACCGCAGGGAGGCGCCGATCGAGCGGGCATCCCGAGCGCAACGCAGCACCTCACTCGGCGACGCGGTCGCCGGGTTCCTTCATCGTCGAGCCCCTGCCTTTATCGTGGCTTCTCGCCGCGCAGGATGGCAGGGTATCCGGAGCCGCGGGGCACGCTGAATGCTGCAGCGTTTCCTGACGTGCGCGCCGCAAGGTCCAGGAGCTGCAACGCGCGGGGTGGGTGATGCAGTGCGAAGATGGCGACCTGATCGCCGCGACGGATCTGGCACCGGCGACCGAGGCCACGATGCAGTCCCTCGTCGCGGTGGGTGCCGCCGGTGTCAGGTCGATGATCTGACGCTAGCCGCGCGGCGAGCCGAAGATTCAGGTCGGCGACGGCAAGCCCGCTGCGCCCGGCCCGGAAGAACCGAGGAGACCACCGAGGACAACGGCCATGGCCTTTGCGCAACCCCAATCCGGCACCGACGGCTTCACCTATGGCGACTATCTGAACTGGCCCGCGGAAGAACGCTGGGAGCTGATCGACGGCGTCGCCTACGACATGAGCCCAGCGCCGAGTCGGCGGCATCAGGACATCGTCGTCGAATTGGCGGCCCAGGCCGTCGCTCACCTGCGCGGTAGTGACTGTCGCACCTATGTCGCCCCATTCGATGTGCGCCTGCCGCGTGCCGATGAGGCCGAAGCACGGATCGACACGGTAGTGCAGCCCGATGTCGCGGTGATCTGCGACCCGGCGAAGCTCGACGACCAGGGCTGCCGCGGCGCACCGGATTGGATCGTCGAGGTCCTCTCGCCCGCGACCGCACGCAAGGACCAGCGCGAGAAACGCGACCTCTATGAGCGCCATGGGGTGCACGAATACTGGCTGGTGCACCCGGTGGATCAGGTGCTGAGCATCTACCGGCTCGGTCCCGCCGGCTACGGCAAACCCGAGGTCCTGGCGCTGGAGGGCACGACGCCGGTGGCGGCCATCGCCGGGCTGTGCATCCACTGGTCGACCCTGCCACCCGCGGCACCCGCCGGCGGGTAGGGCAGCGGCCGAGCAGCGGGCAGCCGCGGCCTGCTCGACGTGACCGCGTCCGCTCCGACGCCGTGCCTCCGCGCCCGCATCACTCATCGCTGCCGATGCGCGATCCCAGTCCCATCCCCATGCGTCCCGAGGTACCGATGTCCCGCCGCGCCAAGCCCACGAATCCGCCGTCCACCCGGCCCGATGCCCTGGAGGACATCCCGCTCAACCCCAGCCAGGCGCCGACCCTGGGCGATCTGATCGCCGCACGGTTCAGTCGCCGCGCGCTGCTGCGCGGCATGCTCGGGGTCAGCGCGCTACAGGCGCTCGCCGCTGTGCCGCTGACGCGGCTGGCGCTGGCAGCGGAGGACCGCGCTGGCCCCAAGGCGGCACCAGCGCCCAGCGCCTTTGTCTTCCCGGAGATCAGCCATGGGGTGGATGCGGACCATCATGTCGCCCCCGGCTATCGCGCCGAGGTGCTGATCCGCTGGGGCGACCCGGTGCTGCCCGCGGCGCCGGCCTTCGACCCGCATCAACAGACGGCTGCCGCCCAGGCCGGGCAGTTCGGTTACAACAACGATTTCATCGGCTTCATCCCGCTGCCGCCGGACGGCGACCAGGCCGACCATGGCCTGCTCTGCGTCAATCACGAGTACAGCAATACCGACCTGATGTTTCCCGGCCTCGGGGCGGCTGCGGCGGCCGGTCTGGCCGAACTGCATGCGGCACTGAGTCAGGCCCAGGTCGAGGTCGAGATGGCGAGCCATGGCGGCTCGATCCTGCAGGTCGAGCGGCGTGACGGGGCCTGGCGAGTGCGGGCAGACAGCCCCTATGCCCGGCGCATCGATGCGCTGAACACGCCGATGGCGCTCTCCGGCCCGGCCGCCGGCCACGCGCGGCTGCGCACCAGTGCCGACCCGAGCGGCCGGCGGGTGATCGGCACCCTGAACAACTGCGCCGGCGGCATCACCCCCTGGGGCACCTGGTTGCTGGCCGAGGAGAATATCAACTTCTACTTCCAGGGCCGGCTCGCCGAGGCGCATCCCGAGGCGGCCAATCATGCCCGCATGGGGGTGCCCGGCGGGCTCTATGCCTGGGCCCGCTTCGATCCGCGCTTCGACATTGGCGCCGAGCCCCACGAGCCCAATCGCTTCGGCTGGATCGTCGAGGTCGATCCGTTCGATGCCCAGTCGCTGCCGGTCAAGCGCACCGCACTCGGGCGCTTCAAGCACGAGGGGGCCGAGTGCATCGTCAATGGCGATGGGCGCCTGGTGCTCTATTCCGGCGACGATCAGCGCTTTGAGTATCTGTACCGGTTCGTCACCCGCGACCGGGTCAATCGGGAGGATCGCAGCGCCAATCGCGACCTGCTCGATCATGGCACCCTCGCTTGCGCCCGCCTCGACGCCGATGGCACCCTGACCTGGCTGCCGCTGGTGCATGGCGAGGGGCCGCTGACCGCCGCCAACGGCTTTGCCAGTCAGGCCGACGTGCTGATCGAGACCCGCCGCGCTGCGACCCTGCTCGGGGCGACCCCAATGGACCGTCCCGAGGATGTCGAGCCCAATCCGGTCACCGGCCGGGTCTACGTGATGCTGACCAACAATCAGGAGCGCGGTGGCCCGGGCCAGCCCGGGCCGGATGCGGCCAACCCACGCGCGGGCAACCTGTGGGGGCACATCCTGGAGCTGACCCCGGCCGGTGGCGACCATGCCGCCAGCAGTGCGACCTGGGAGGTCTTGATCCAGGCCGGCGATCCGGCCGTCCCCGGCGTGGCGGCGCGGTGGAACCCGGCCACCAGCGCGCAGGGCTGGTTCGCCTGCCCGGACAATTGCGCGGTGGACCCGAGCGGGCGGCTGTGGGTCGCGACCGATCAGGGCAAGGACTGGCACCAGACCTCCGGCAGTGCCGATGGGCTGTGGGCACTTCAGACCGCCGGCGCTGGCCGCGGGACCGGGCGGATGTTCTATCGCGTCCCGGTGGGGGCCGAACTCTGCGGTCCGCGCTTCACCCCGGATGGGCGCACCCTATTCGTCGCCGTGCAGCATCCCGGCGCCGACGGCACCGAGGCCTGGGCCGGCTTCGGGCGCCGCTCCAGCTACGATGATCCAGCCACGCGCTGGCCGGACTTCGATCCCGAGGTCCCGCCGCGCCCATCGGTCGTGGTCATCACCCGTGAGGATGGCGGCCCGATCGGCGGCTGACCCGTTCCTGAGCCGGTCCGCCCCGGTCCTCGCAAGGCCGCAGACGGCCGTGCCGAGAGCTTGTGAAAAAACGCCGACCTGCTGCAGACACCCCCGGACGTGCCCGATTGCGTTGCGGAAAACCGAGCATCGGGTCACGCCGGCCAGCTTCGCTCCCCAATGGTCCGCTTCCCGCACCTTGCCGGATACGCCCGCAGACGCCCAGAGATGCCCGGAGACGCGCTCGCGACGACCGCTTAGCTCGCGGATCCCGTGGCGAGCGGTTGGCCGGCTGTCATCCAGTGACCCAGGCGGCGGGCATGTGGACTGAGCCGGCGCCAGCGTGCTTGCCGGTGCGTTGGTCGCTGTCGCTCCCGGAAGGCTGCTTTGTTCAGGACGGCCGCTGCGCCGTGCAACGGCGTCGGATGAGGGGGGATGCGGGCGGGTTGCCGCCCTAACGGGCTTGATGCGGATCAAGCTCCGCAGCGTCTTGCTGGGGCACCCTGGTCGCCTTCCCGGTCTCTGATGTGAGGTGTCATGAGCGCGACCTGGATCGGCCGGCGCTTGGCGGCCCTGCTCGGTATCGAGCGGCCTGCCAGCCATCAAGAACGCTGGCTATCGATGGGCGGTGGACTGCTCGGCATCGCGGTGGTGATGGCGGTTGCCGGGTGGCAGCCGGTGGGGGGCGGGAACGCCTTGGTGGTGGCTTCGATGGGTGCCTCGGCAGTGCTGATCTTCGCTGTCCCCCACGGCGCCCTGTCCCAGCCCTGGCCGGTCCTCGGCGGGCATCTGGTCTCGGCATTGGTAGGGGTGAGCGCGGCGCGCTGGATTGTGCGTCTGGCGGGCGGCGAGGATGATGCCGAATTGGTCTATCGCGGCATGGCCGGGGCCGACCGGCGTGTTCGCGGGATCAGCACCCGCGCCGCGTTCGCCCGCTGGGCCCGTTACGAGGTGGAACGCGATGAGAACACTTGGCGGCGGGTCAGTTGGCGCGACGGGAGCGGTTGATCGGCTGGCAGAGATCCTGACCGGCGCGAGCCCGGCAAGACGGCAGCGGTTGCCTCAGTGGGTGGTGGGTTCCCCGACCACCCCGGTCAGACCGCGGATCGCCGTCATCGCGGCATGTCCGGCCGCGTCGATGTCGGCCTCCTTACCGGACAGGGTCAGCCGGCCGAAGGCGCCGACCGCGCGCACGTCGATGAGGGTGATGTTGGAGGCCTTCTCCGCCTCGTTGGCGGCATAGACGATGTAACCGGCCGGCTCGGTCTCGAGGATGAACATGCTCTGCCCAGGCAGGATCATGGAGCCGCGGCGGTTCTGGCGGTTGATCAGCACGGTGTGGTCCGGCGTCATGGCGCGGATCACCTCGTTCCAGGCGATGCGGCACTTCTGGCGGTCGTCTTCGCGGGCGCGCATGTATTGCAGCACGGTGCGCCCGGCGTCGAGCACGTCGCTCTGGTCGCGCTGATGGATGACCATCGAACCGAAGGCGCGCTCGACGACCTGCTGTCCCAGGTGGACGCGGGTGGACTTGAGGGCGACATCGGTGAGGCGGTGGATGGCCATGCCCGGGGAGACCTCGATCCACATGCAGGCGTCGCCCGGTACCGGCAGGAAGCCTTGGGATACCGTGCCCAGGTACTCGGCCAGTTGCGGCTGCAGGGAATCGATATAGACGTAGGTCCTGAGTCTGATCATCGGGCGGGCACCAGGGGGCGGTTGAGGCGCCCGGGGCGGACGCGAAACCCAGCATTGTAGCCCGCCCGCGGTAGCCGACACACGCGCCAACCACCCCGTGGCGGCGATGCGCCCGGAGGTGATGCGCCCGCCCGGGGTCGGCGGGCGGCACCCGCGCCAGGCGGAGAGCGACGTTTACCGTCGTTCGCAGCACGCCCGCCGCGCGCCGAAGGTCCCCTACTCGAACAGGTCTTGCAGCGCCTTGGCGAAGCGTTTGTAGGCGTCCCAGCCATCCTTGTCCATCACCTGATCGATGACCCAGCGGTTCTCGTCCTCGCGTCCCATCAGGGTCTGGATTTCGAAGCCCAGGTGCCGTAGGAAGGGGTAGGTCGGGCCGTCGTCTCCCATCCGAAATTCGGAATATTCCTCCGATCGGGTGTTGAGCAGGGCCAGGAAGGGGCTGCCGTAGTCGCCGGCACCGAGCAGATCCTGGCTGTTGTCCTGCACGTGCTCGACCAGCTTGCGCGCCAGGCTGGTGATCAGCTCCCGGCGCCGCTCGTCGTCGAGCATGCCATGGGTGAGGCGGTCGGCGATCTGCATCAGAAAGATCAGGTATTCCTGGATCACCGCCAGCCGTTGGACATCATCGCGGTACACGAAGCGCTCGCAATGCAGGGTGATCGCCTTGTCCACGGCGATGCGCCAGGCGATGAACGCGAGTGCTCCGCCGATCTCGTCGAGGGAACGCTCTTGCTCGTCGTTCCACCAGTGGCTCTTGATACGGATGGCCATACAGCACTCCTGAAGGTGAGGATCAAGATGCACCGCCGCGGGGTTCAATCGGCGTCGGTACCGGGTCGCCCTCGACACCGGTTGCGGTACCAGCGCACCGCCAGCGCGGGCCGGAACCGGCTGCGTAGTTTGGGACCGCGTTTGGGCGGTGCCAAGGGGTGCACGGGGGTGCTGGCGGCGCGGCGCTGGCCAGCCGTTGGCGGTCTGCTTGATGCGGCGGTCTTGGGATTGCGCCGATCATACCCGACTATTTTACTTGGTAAAGTCGGGGAAGCGTGGGCGGCTGGCCGCGACCTGGGTCTTCGCCCCTTCGCCAACCCGGCCCACCGGCCCGGTCGCGGAACCCTGCCGCGCAGCCCGTGGTGGTCCAGTAACCCGGCCGTGGCGCCCTTAGAAGTACACAGGACCGACAGCATGACCCCTCAAGCCCTGAACGTCTTGGCCGCTGCCGTCCAGCGCAACTGCCATATTGCCGATGCCCGCTACGGTGCTGATTATTCCCTCTGCATCTATCTAATGAAGATGCGCGAATACTACCGCTGGGAGATGCGTCTGCCGTTCGGCGCCCCGCTTGAAAAAGACGCGGTCGGCGACTGGCTGTCGGCACGCGAGCGTCTGTGGGAGGAGCTGGAAGGGGCGGAACTGCAACCACTGCCGATCGACGGGGCGTGCCTCGATCCCTTCGATGCTGATGCCATCAATGCCCGCTTGGGCGATCATGGCTTGGTCTATAGCAGCGGGCTCGGCAACCGCGCCCAACCGCATTTCTTTCTCGGCGCGCTGGAGCGGCGTACCGAGGCTGGCGGCTGTGCCGTTTATGTGGCTGCCACCGAGTATGCTCGCGACCTGGCCGCCCCGCCGGCGATGACGCGCGGTCGCAGCATCTTTCTGCGCCGCGAATCATTGCATCGCATGCTGTGGGAGAAGCTGGAGAGCTGGCGCTGGAACCGGCCCGATAACGCCCTCGGGCGCGCCTTTGCCTGCTATCCCTTCGATGCCGACCTGGATGGCGCCCTGACGGCGATGACCGACCACGAGATCAACGCGGTGCTGCTGCATGAGCAGGGCGAGGTGGCCGCCGGGCAGTGCCTCGGCGAGCCGGCCTGGAATGCGATGCTGATGGACCTGGCCCTGACCCCGGCGGAACTGATGGCGCGCGCGGTGCGCGATCATCTGGCCGATTGCCTGGTCACGCTGCCGTATTTGACTGGCAGCGCGGACGCTGAGCCGGATGTCGCCGGCCTACATTTCTACCTCGGCAATCTCACCGCCATGCGCCGGGCCATCTTTCCGGGCCTGGCCGCTGCCTATGAGCAGTGGCATCGACATGGCGACCTGGCCATCCTCGCCGACAGCGCCGAACGCGGTCGTGTGCATTGGGCGCAACTGGGCCAGGCCATGCTCGCGCTGCACCACCGCCACGGCGAGGAAGCGGCCGAACCGATCCGACAATTGGTGGATGCCAACCATCTGTAGCGCGCCGGCACTGAGCGGTATGGCGCCGGCGCCGCCGGTGGTTGCCCCGCAGCCGCTGCTGTGAGCGCGGTCAGTCGTCCGCGCCCGGCAGCGGCGGCCACACTGGGAGCCAGCGGAACCGGCGGCGCGCAGGCCGCCGGTCGCTGGCGGCGCCGGTCAGTACTTCACTGAGCAGCCATAGGGCCGGGTGGTGGCCTTGGCGACCGGTCGGCCGGCGGCCAGGTCGTCCAGCGCCAGGCGCACATAGTTGTCGGCCCCGGGGACATCATCGGGGTTGGTGGTAGGCCGGTTATCGATGCCACCTGCATAGACCAGAGTGCCCTCGCGGTCGATGACGAACATGTGCGGGGTGGTCTGCGCGCCATAGGCGCGCCCGATCTCGCCGGTGGGGTCGAGCAGCACCGCGCTGGGGGCGGCGTCGCGGCTGCTGGTCAGTTCATCGGCCTGCGCCGCCGTGACATGGCCCTGCTTGCCCGGGGCCGAGGAGATCACCGACAGCCAGACGACACCGTCGGTGGTGGCCTGCTTTTGCAGGGCCTGCATGTTGCCAGTGCGGTAATGCTTCACTACGAACGGGCAGTCGTGGTTGGTCCATTCCAGCACGACCGGCTGGCCCGCGAGGTCGGCCAGCGACCAGGTCTTGCCGGCGGTGTCGGTGCCGGTGAAGTCCGGGGCCGGCTGGCCGACCTGGGGGGCGGCCAGCGCGGTGCCGGTCACAAGCAGGGCGGCGAAGGCCAGCATCGGGATCAGGATCGGGACTAGGCGGGGAATCGGTGCGAAGACCGCGGTGCGGGTGCGAGGATGGCGGACAGGGATGGTCGCGGACATAGGCTGCTCCGGTAGTCGATGGGACATGAGGTGACGAAACGGACACGGACTTGGATCTCGCATCGATCCGCTTCCGGTGGCTGGTTCCGGTGGCTGGCCGCCGCCGGTAGGCGGTCCGACCAGCGACGAGGTTGGGCGATGGCCGGAAACCGATCTGGTCGACGAAGCAGGCTTGACATTCGCCTTGAAGCCGTTCTGGAAGGAGGGCCGGCGGGAGCATCGCAACCTCGATGATCGCTAGTCCGGCGCCATTGGCAGAAGTCAAGACCGGTCGTCTAGTGTGCAGGTCGACAGAGCCGCCTTAGTCAACCCGCTCTCGGATCGGGTTCAGTCGGGCCGCAGGTTGGGCCGCTATCTGTACGGCAAAGCAGTGCGTCGGGGCCGTGGTCTGCGGTCGCTGCCGAAAATTCTGTCGCGGTCGCGGTTGCAATCACCCTAGACCGCTCGCAACTTCGGTCTCGTCGGAGGGCTGTCCAGAGTCCCAATCTGACGCATCCAAGGCTTGTCCAGCCTCAGTCCTGTTCACTGAAATCCAGAGGTCAAGACCATGATCAAGCGTCATCTACTGCTCGTATCGGCCCTGATTGGTGCGCTGTCGATGGGTTTTGCCAACACTGCCGTGGCCGGTGATGGTAAGTCCTGCGGTAGCAAGAAGAGTGGCGATACTGCTGCGGTCGTCGTACCGGATCTGCCCCGGGTCTGAACGCCCGATGTTGCCGTCGCGCGGGATCGCTGAGCTGACGTTGGGGTCGGATGTGGCCCTACTCACCGAACCCGGAGGCAGTCGTCAGTCTTGAGCAACGGCCACCAGGCCAGCTCCGTGATCCTAACCTAAGGCCCCGCCGGTTACCCGCGCGGGGCCTTAACTATTTAACTGGCGTCATTCTTCCTTGACGGCCTCGTTGGCCGGCCTGCCACCTGCTGCCACCGCCCCTGCTGAACGCCGACCTCGGACTGCGCCGATACACGCTCCGTGTCCAGCCCGTCAGCCGGCGCGCCGCCGACCTGGCCCCTTGCTTCGAGTACGCTTGACCAGACCTTGAACAGGTATCGGCCGCGTCTCGGTCGCGGCCGTCAAACCTTTGTAAGAAGAGGAGAGGCTCATGACCCTGTCCAAGGCCACTTTTGCCACCGCTGCGCTCCTGGCCCTCGGGCTCAATATCAGCGCAATCGGACATGCCGCGGCTCATCTCGGTGCCTACACTGGCGCTAGTGTCGGCCATGCGATCGAGCACTGGCAGGACGCCCGTGCCAGCACCGATCCGGCGCCGCGGTCGAGTTGATAAACGCTGTAGAATGCTGGGTTGCTGTCCTAGTGCGCGGCCCGTCAGATCCCCGCAATCGATCGCAGTGCCGGGCCGCTTGTGCCGTCCCGGCGCCGTTTCGGTCTTCGATCTCAGCCCTCGACCCGCTCGGCAGGTCAGATCACTCTCGGTTCCAGCCCGCGTTGCAGGCCATGACCTAAGCCGCGCCGCTGGTGTCAGCGAGGCAGGACCCCGCGGTAGGGCCGCGGTCCGACGGGCTTCGGCGGGGCAGGCAGACCTCAAGGCGGCTACCGGCTACGATCGGCGCGCCCGATGTCGGCGATTTGAATAATCGATTTTGCTTATCGCCGCTAAACCGGCATCCTTGACTCCGAGCGCTGGCTCGTGCAAGACCGGCAACCAGCCTGGGACTAGGCCAAACCAGCGGGCAGACCATCATCGCCGGCTTGCCGAAGGCCCGGTCCGCTCCAATCGATCAGCGCAATGCGCACTTCTTCACCACGACCAACGACAGGAGACTCACCATGCTGCAAGATCATACCGGCCAACCCGTACCCCACGTCGTCTTTCGCACCCGCGTCGGCCATGAATGGATGGACGTGACCACCGACGAGATCTTTAAGGGTAAGACGGTGGCAGTGTTCTCGCTCCCGGGCGCCTTCACCCCTACCTGTTCGTCCACGCACGTGCCGCGTTACAACCAGCTCGCGCCGCTGTTCAAGAAGCACGGCGTGGATGAGATCGTTTGTATCTCGGTCAACGATACCTTTGTTATGAATGCCTGGCAGGAGGAGCAAAAGGCACACAATATTCGCTTCATCCCTGACGGTAACGGCGAGTTTACCGAAGGCATGGGCATGCTGGTGGATAAGGACGACCTTGGCTTCGGTAAGCGCTCCTGGCGCTATTCCATGCTGGTCAAGGATGGCGTCGTCGAGAAGATGTTCATTGAGCCTGAGGAGCCGGGCGATCCCTTCGGCGTCTCCGATGCTGACACCATGCTGGCCTACATCGCCCCGCAGGCGCCCAAGCCAGTCGACGTGACTGTCTTCACCCGGCCCGGCTGCCCCTACTGCGCCAAGGCCAAGCAATTGCTGACCGACGCCGGTTACGACTATGAGGAACTGGTGCTGAACCGCGACTATACCGAGGAGACCCTGCGCGCCGTGGCAGCGGCCACCAGCGTCCCCCAGGTGTTCGTCGACGGCGTCAAGGTCGGCGGCTCTGACGATCTGGAGCGTTGGCTGTCGAGCAAGTAAGACGGTTTTGGCGCAGCCCCGGTCGTTCGGGCCGGGTCGCGCGCCGAGCCCCCAAGCGATTTCTGCTGGCTTCCATACGATCTGATTTGCTCTTGACACTCGCCTTCGGCGTCGCATCGGCCCCGGTGCGAGATGATCCACGCACGTGACTGGCTCGTCGGCCTTGCCGGCGGGCCATCCTGCCAGCGACCACTCGGCTGCCCGGCGGATTCGAGCTTCGTATACCCCTCTTATTCCTCAAGTCTTCCCCCAAGCCTTTCCCCGACCTTCCTAAAGGAGACGACTATGCCTGAGTCCATGCCGGAGTCCGAAGCGGCGCAGACATCGGAACCGTTCGACCTCATCGCTATCGGCGGTGGCAGCGGTGGTCTGGCGGTGGCCGAGCGAGCCGCTGCCCTTGGCAAGCGCGTTGCCATCATTGAGTCTGGCAAACTCGGCGGTACCTGCGTGAACCTGGGCTGCGTCCCCAAGAAGGTGATGTGGTATGCCGCCAACCTGGCCACCGCGGTGCACGGGGCACCGGATTTCGGGGTCAAAGCCGAGCTGCACGGCATCGACTGGCAACAACTGACCACGGGGCGCGATCGCTACATTGCCGGCATCTTGGACTATTGGAACGGCTATGTCGAAACACTCGGGATGACCCGTATTGCGGGCACTGCCCGTTTCGTCGATCGCCAGACCGTCGCGGTGGGTGACCGGCACTTCAGTGCCCCGCACATCGTGATTGCGACCGGCGGGCAGCCCATCGTGCCGCCAGTTCCGGGGGCCGAGCTGGGCATCACCTCCGATGACTTCTTCGCGCTGACGGAACAGCCGCAGCGGGTCTGCGTGGTCGGCGGTGGCTATATCGGCGTGGAACTCGCTGGCGTGCTGCGGGCGCTGGGTTCGGCGGTGACCGTCGTCGCGTTGGAGAACAAGGTGCTGGAAACCTTCGATCCCCTCATCAGCGCGACAGTGGCCCACAACATGGAACTGGAGGGTATCCGGCTGCACCTGCCGTTCGCGGTGGGTGCGCTGGAGCGGCGCGACGACGGGCTTGCCGTACTCGCCAAGGATGGCACCGCCTTGACCGGTTTCGACACGGTGCTCTGGGCAGTGGGGCGGCGGGCCAATACCCGCGATCTGAACCTGGCAGCCGCCGCGGTCGATGTGCTTCCCAACGGGATCATCCCGACCGATGCCTTCCAGAACACCAGCACTGCCGGGGTCTATGCGATCGGCGATTGCACCGGCCGAGCGCCGCTGACCCCGGTGGCGATCGCCGCTGGCCGCCGGCTGGCCGACCGGCTGTTCAACAACATGCCCGAGCGGCGGCTCGATTACGAGAACATCCCCACCGTGGTCTTCGCCCATCCGCCGGTGGGCAGCGTGGGGATGACCGAGGCTGCGGCGCGCGCCAGCGGCAGCGGCCCGGTGACCATCTATCAGACCGAGTTCAAGCCGATGCGCTACGCGCTGAATGACCACGGGCCACGCACCGCGATGAAGCTGGTCTGCATCGGCAGTGAGGAGCGCGTGGTGGGCATCCATATGGTCGGCGACGGCGTTGATGAGATGCTGCAAGGGTTCGCGGTGGCGTTGAAGATGGGCGCCAGTAAGGCCGACTTCGACAACACGGTCGCCATCCATCCGGTCAGCGCCGAAGAACTCGTGACCCTGAAGGAGCCCTACGAACTGGATGCGGACGACTGATAGGCCCCGAGCGCCGGCCGCTTCCTGGTGGCGGCCCGTGGCGCTGTTGCTGAGCCTCTCGCTCGGCCTGACCGGCTGCGCAAGCCCCACCGTGGTCGCCCCCGGCAGCGTGGCGATCATCCCGCGCATGACGGACGACGCCGCCTGGATGCCAGATGGCTTTCGACTGCCGCTACAGCGTTGGGGACCTGCGTCGAAGTCCAGCCCTGCCACATCCGATACTGGCTTGGAGTCCGGGCTAGGCGTCGGGTCGACGGATGCCGCGGCGCAACTGGTGGTCCTCGGGCTGCACGGCTTCAACGACTACAGCCAGGCGTTCGCGCCGCTGGCGCGGCAACTGGCCAGCGCCGGGGTGCTGACCTATGCTGTGGATCAGCGCGGCTTCGGGGCCACCCGCCAGGCCGGCCTCTGGCACGGCACCGAGCGCCTGGTCGCCGATGTTCGGGTTTTGCTAGAGCTGTTGCGCGCGCGCCATCCCGAGGCGCGCCTGATTCTGATCGGTGAGAGCATGGGCGGGGCGGTGGCGATGCAGGCGGCGGTCGCGTCCACCCTGCCAGCGGACGGTCTGGTCCTGATCGCCCCGGCGGTCTGGGCACGTAGCACCATGCCGGTCTATCAGCGCGTCGCCCTAGACCTGGCCGCGCACACCTTGCCGGGGCTGCGGCTGACCGGCGAGGGTGTGCCGATCCACCCTTCCGACAACCACGAGATGCTCCGCGCCATGGGCACTGACCCGCTGGTGCTCGATGGGGCGCGAGTCGATGCCCTCTGGGGCATCAGCAACCTCATGGACGCCGCCCTGCTGGCGGCGACCGACCTGCACGCCGACCGGCTCGGCATGCCGCTGCTGCTGCTCTACGGCGAGCATGACCAGATCATCCCGCCGCGCGCCCTATGCCGCCTGCTCGCCGATCTGCCGGCGACCGATCCCGGCCGGCGCTTGGTGCTCTATCGCGACGGCTGGCATATGCTGCCGCGGGATCTGCAGGGTGGGCGTGTCGGTGCCGACATCTTGACCTGGCTGCGCGACCCGCAAGCCCCCCTGCCATCTGGCGAGGAGGTCCGGCGCGATAGCCCCCGTCTGGCCGAATTCTGCGCGGCTCGGGCGCGTCGTGGGCTGCGGGGGTGAGACATCGGCCTGGCCAGATCGGCGCCCCCGACCCCCACGATCCAACGGCGCCAGCACCGCACCCAGCAACTCACGCCGAATTCGGGCCCGGCATCACCCCGAGCAACCGCATTGAGACCATCGCCCATGAAAGAGCATCGTACTGGACGGGAAATCACCGAGCGCGTCAGCGTTGTTGGCGGCGAGGTGGTCAGCTATGTCAAGCAACTGGTCGCCGAGGGCAATGTGCGTCGGCTGATCCTGCGCAAGCCGGACGGCGGTCGACTGCTGGAGATCCCGCTCACGGCCGGGGTCGCCGTGGGCGGGGCGCTGACCCTGTTCATGCCGGCCCTGGCCGCTATCGCCGCCATCGGGGCGCTGGTCGCCAAGGTGGAATTGGATATCATCCACGACCATCCCAGTGATCCGCCGGACCTGTCCTAGCGCGACCGCGGCTCGCGGTGAGCGCGTCCGCACCAACCCTAAGAGGCCCAACTCGATGCAGAAGATCAAGCAAGTCGGCGACAAGACTATCTACCAAAAGCGTTCCGGCCGCTACGCGGTCCTGGCCAAGGGCAAGGGCAAGCAATGGGTCCACGGCGAGGACAAGGTAGCGCTGCTGCTCGCCGAGGGGCTGATCAAGCCGCCGCCGACCAAGGCCGCCCCCGCAGCGGATGCCGAACCCGCCACGGGCGAGGAGACGGCGGACTGAGCACCGCGCTGGCGGTCCAGCCGGGTTGCCAGCCGGGCTGCGCCTGAGCAGCCGACCGCCGCCTCTAGGGTTACAGCCGCGCCAGATCCGCGACCAAGCGCGGATCGAGCAGGATGGCCTCCTGCTCCAGCCACAGGCCCGCTGCCCGCAGGCGCTGGACGAGATCGGAGTCCTGCCCATCTGGCGGGTGGTCCAGCGCCTTTGGCCAGCCACCGGGCAACGCCAGGGCGTGGGTCTCCAAATAGTCCTGCCACCAGGCCGGGACGAAATGTCGCGCCCTGGCCGCCGCATCGCCCAGGCTGGCGAAGATTGCCAAGCCCTTGGGGTCCAGGTCGCCGAAGTGCCACCAACTCGGGCCGGGCCGCAGCAGGGCGATGAAACGGGCAGCGAGCCGGGTGTTCCAGCCGGGCTGGTGGATGATCAAGGCATCTGCAGGGGCCGGGAGGTCCAGATAGGCGCCCAGGTTCTCGACCGTCATCACCCAGCGCGGTGCTGTCCCCGCCAGGGTGAGCCCCTGCGCGAGGGCCCGCTCCGGGATGACCAGTTCGCCAAGGGGGGCGGCCCAGTGTGCGCAGGGCCGTTCAGTGCCGTCTGGCAGGCGCAGGGCAAGACCCTGATTGGGCTGCAGACGCAATAGGTCGTCGTCGGTCAGCGTGACCCCGCTGGGTGGCTGTTCGTCGGGAACGCCGGCCTTCGAGTGGGCGCCAAAACGGGCCGTCCAGGTCTTGCGATGGAGCTGCGCCGGCAGTGGCCGCAGGGGCAGGCGCTGGCGGCGCAGCCGGCGCAGGCCCGCCGGATCGCCGGGCAGGCCCGCCCGGTCGAGGGCAGCGAGGTCCGCTCGCCATGCGGGCCAGAGGACATCCAGTCTGGCCTCGACCTCGGCGCGGCGCGCGGGAACGAGCCGCAGCCGATCCCGCCTGGGTCCCTGGCCGATCCAGCCCGCCCCCTGGAGCCAGTCCAGCAAGCCGGCGTTGCCCTTGTTCCGGGTGACCTCGCCCTGTTGCAGCAGTGTGAGTAGCGTCCAGGGGTGTTCCGGGAGCGACCAGTCCAGGGCGCTCATCAAGCGTCCTCGCGCATCCGTCGTCCGCGCACGATGACCTCTTCGCGACCGTCCTCGGTGCTGCGCCGGGCCAGGCGATAGATGTGTCCGCGCCGGGCCCGGTCAGCGGCCGGGGCAGCGGCGAGCAACTGGACCTGCATCTGCTGGCAGAACTCGGTCAGGGTGTCCAACGAATCGGGGCTCAGCCGATTGGCCTCGTCGAGGAACAGGAAGCGCAGGGCCTGACCCGCCTTGCGCCCCTTGAGGAGCGCAGCCTGCTGCTCCCAGGCGTCGAGGATCACCACCAGCACCGCCGCCCCGACCCCGATGGATTCGCCGGTGGACAGCGCCCCCGCCCGGGCCTCGGTCCAGAGATCGCCGCCGAGGCGCTGCACCTGGACAGTCAGGTCCAGGTACTGACGGTAATCCAGCAGTTGCTCGCCCTTGACCTGGCCACCGCCGATGTGGACGTAGACCCTAGCCATGACGTCTTCCAGGGAGGCGTCCTGCTCGAACAGGTCCGGCTGGGTGCGCATGGCGTCCAACAGCCGGGCCATGATCCGCTTCTGTTCCATATGGATGCGCACGCCGCGAATGGAGCCGAAGCGGACCCGAGCAAGCCCCCGGTTCAGGGTGCGGATGCGCGCCTCCTCCTGGCGGATGCGAGTACGAACGCTGTTGGCGATCTCCTCTGTGCTCTGGCGCAGGGCGCGCTCCTGGTCATCGAGGCGTTCGCGCAGGACCCTGAGCTGGGCGCCGATCTGTACCAGGGCCTCCTCCGGGTCGTCGGATTGGACGATGTCGCGAGGGATGCTCTGCTCCAGGAACCCGCGCACCAGCAGCCAGTGACGCAGGTCGCGCAGGGCCGCGGTGGCCTCCCCCGACGCCGGGTCCTGACGTGCGCCGAGGCGCTCCAGCAAAGCTGGGCCGCCATCGGCCTGTCTCAGGACCCCCTCGAGCCGGCCGCGAAGCTCACTGGCCTGGCTGACGACAGTAGGCGGGCCCATGCCCTGGTAGCGCTCGGCGCCGGCCTGGAGCCGTTGCAGCAGTCCGAGGCACCGCGCCTGGCCGCGCAGGCGCAGCCAGTTCCGCCAGTTGGGACGGAGTTCTAGGAGGGTCTTGCGTCGTTCGGCACGTGCGCGTGCTGCGGCGTCGCGGGCATGCTTGACCTCGTTCTCCGCTAACGCCAGCGCCTTGCCCAACGTCCGCTCTTCCTGGTCGGCCCGTGCGGTTGCCTCCTGGGTCGCAGCGTGCAGCCGCCTGGCCTCGGCGAGGGTCTCCTCGCTGCCGTCTTCCCCGGTCTCGGCAAGCTGCCCCTGGAGGTCGCCGATGCGCGCGTCCGTACCCTTGAGCGCGGCGTCGGCGTCGCTCCAGCGACCGCCGGCCTCATCGAGTTGCGCGCGGCAACGCTCTTCGTCCCGTTGCAACGCATCGATCAGGCTGCCCATGTCGTCGAGTCGCGTCCGCAATGCCGCCAGGGCGCCTTGCTGTGCCTCCAACAGAGGCACTTGGTCGGCATAGGCGAAATGCGGTCGGTGCCGGTCCAGGTCTTGGAGGAGTTCACGGCCTCGGCGCCAGTAGTCGAGCACCGCGGAGGCCATGTCCCGACGCCGGCGCAGCCCATCCAGGAAGGCATCGTCCGGTGGCGTTTGCTGGAGATCGAGGAAACCCTCGCGCAGCCTTGCAAGGTCCGGCTGAGCCCGCTCGAGCCTGGCCCGATCCAACTTGATCTCATCGCGCTCGCGGCGCAGCCGGCGGAGGGTGGCGCCCCAGTCCTCCTGATCCAGCAGGGCGGCGTCTAGGAGGCAGGCGTCGAGCGTCTGGCATAGCGCAACGCAGGTCTCGAGATCCGCGCCCAACCTGGCCAGGGCCGCCTCGTCGATGCGTAGCTGGCGCTGGCGCTGGTCTCGATCTCGGCGCTCGGCGTCGAGCGCCCCCCGCGGGGACGGCGTCCCCAGCCAGCGGGCCATGCCGCGCAGGCGGTTCAAGCGTTCCTGATGGGTCCGCAGTTGCTCGCGCTCGCGGCGCGCGCGGTCGCGCGCCTGCTCGAGCCCTCGGGCCTGGGTCCGCAGGCGCTCGATCTCCTGCTCGCGTGCGGCCCGCCCTACCACCGGCCGCGCCGGGCGGCGACTGAGACGCCAGGCGTGCGCGCCCGCGACCAGCTCGCTGTCGCCGATGGTCTCGCCAGACGGGGTCAGCTCCTCCGTACCGCCGGCCGCCACCAGCCACAGGTCGTCCGGTCGCCGGGGCTCGGCAGCGGCCCGGCGGGCGGCCGCGGCCGCGTCCGGGACCAGCAAGGCCCGATGCAGCGGGCCGAGGCAGGCCTCGACGCGGGCCGCCTCCGCGGCGGGCGTATCGTCGAAGATTTCCATCAGCAGGCGGCCCTCAAGACGGTCGGCCAGTGCCACCAGCGATTCCTCCAGGCGTCCCCCGCCGAACGCCAACCGCTCGGCCTCCTCGATGCACCGTTTCCGCTCGTGCTCGTGCTCCCGGATCTGCTGCGCCAGGTCCTCGCCGCGAGCGTCAAGGTCGCGCCCGAGGGCGTCCAGGCCGGCGGCGTCCTCGAGCGGCCAGTTCATCGCCGACGACAGCTCCGCTGCCAGGTCCCGAGCGGCCTGCCAGCCCTTCAAGTTGTCCTCGTGGGCGGCAATGCGCTCGGCGGCGATCGCCAGGGCCGACCTGTGCTCGGCGCAACGCCCTTGCAGATCTGCCTGGTCCCGCTCGAGGGCGCCCCGCTCGGCCCACCGCGCCGTCCTGGCCTCGAGCAACTGGGCGGATGTCTCCAACCGGCCGCAGGCCTCGCGGAGCGGTGCGAGCCGCTGGCGCAGGCGGGCTTGGGCGCGGGCGGCGTCCTCGGCCCGCGCGATGCGCTCGGGCAGGTCCCGGGCTCGTTCGAGCCGATCGGCGAGGTCGCGGAACTCGGTATCCAACCGTCTGGCCGCGGCGGCCGCCTCGCCCGGGGCGATCTGCGCGTCGGCGAGACGCTGGACCACCCCCAGCAGCGCATCGAAGCGCGCGCGCCTGGCCTGGGCGCCCTCGAGCGCCTCGCGGCAATGCCCTTGTTCCTCCAGGGCGCGCCGCCACTGCCCCTCGCACTCGGCCAAGAGGCCAGCGAGGGACGAGATCTCCAGCGACCGATCTGACAGCGCGGCGCGGGCATCGTCGAGGGCCTGCACGGCGGCACGGTAAAGCCCGACCTGGCGCGAGACCGACTCGAAGGCGTCCTGGGCCCGGGCGAGGTCCTGGGCCAACCGATCCCGCTCCCGGCGCTGCCGGTCGCCCCGGGTGCGGGCCTCGCCGTGGCGTTGGCGCGCAGCCTCCTTGTCCTCGGCGGCCGTGCGCAGCGCCTGCTCCTGCTGGGTTCGCCGGGGGGCCAGCCGCTCGAGCTGGGTGCGGTATTGTCTGGCCTGGGTGCAGGCGGCGAGCAGCCTGGTTGCCTCTTCCAGCTCCCGGCGCAGGCACTCCAGAGCCTGGATCGCCTCCCGGTGGCGGTCCGCCAGTTGCCGGCTCCTGACCAGGGCGGCGGCGCTCTGGTGACGGGCCTCCCGGTGCTCCTCGCGCGCCAGGTTGGCGCTGCCGCGGCGGGTCTCGTAGAAGAGCCGGCTGCCGTGGAAGGCGGCCTCGGCCATGCCCCAGCCGAGGCGGAAGACCTCCTCGATCAGCTTGTAGCGCGCCTGAGACTCGGCGATCCGACTGCGGGTGACGCGACAGGCGGTGAGGTTCTCGCGCATGCGGCCGACGTGGTTGCGGAGCTTCTGGTCCTCGTTGAGCAGATAGTCCCGCAGCCCCTTCTGCAGCGACCCGGAAAAGCCGCCGTACATGCTGGTATGCAGCATCTGGTGGTAGCGCTGGCGGTCCTGCGGCTGCTCCATGCGCATGGGCAGGATGCCGAGTTCGTGCAGCCGCCCGCAGTAGCGCCCGGCGCTCTCGTAGGCCGTCAGGCCGGCCCCCGCGCGGGCGAAGGCTTGGCGCAGGTCCGCGATCTCGGGGATGCGTTCGTTGCGGCCGTCGCGCACCAGCACCAGCATCTCCAGATCCTCGTCCCAGGGCAGCCCCTCCATCAGGAAACGGTGCAGCTCGATGCGCGGTGGCGCGCCGCGGATCAGGCACACCCCGGCGATCACCCGGGAGCCGTCGGCCGCGCGCAAGTCCAGCAGGCTGTAGCTGGGGCCCTTCTCTCCCAACCGTCCGTAGATGCCCCGGTCGCCGTCGCTGCCGGCGGCCTCGCCGACATTGCGGAAGGCCAGGCGCTGCAGATCCGGGAGCAGTGCGACGAAGGCGCCAATCATCACTGTGGTCTTACCCGACCCGTTCTCGCCTTCCAGAGCGGTGACGGCCTCGTGCAGCTCGAAGGGCTGGCAGAAGATGCCCTTCCAATTGAGCAGCAGCAGGCGCTCGATGCGGGCCCTACCGGCCATCCGGCCCGTCCCCGTCCACGTCGTTGCCCGCTGCCTCGCCGGGCGCCTCCAGCTCTACCTCACCGTCGCGGATCAGTTGGCGCAGGGACTCCTCGGGCTCCGCGCTGTCGCGCACCGGCCCGACGAAACGCATCAGGCTGCGCCTGGGCAACAGCTCCTCGGTCTCGCCTCGGACGCGCAGGAATCCCAAGGCTTCCAGCCCCTTGATGGCCTTGTCGATCGCCTCGCGGATCTTGCGCTCGTCGGTATGGTGGTCGCGGCGGCTGCTGCGCGGCGCCAGCACGGCCGCAAGACGCTCCCGCCCAAGCAGGTGCTCCAGGGTCTCCAGTACCTTGACGCGCGGGATCCAGCCGGTCTCGCTGAGCCAGGCCGGGTCCATGCGCATCAGCGCGAGGACCTGCCCAACCAGCATCTCCGCCGGGCTCAGGCGCCGGTGTCCGAGCAGGTCGCCTTCGGCGAGCAGGTACCAATAGCCTTCCGGTCCGTGTACCAGGCGGCACTCGTAACCCGCGTAGAAGGCTTCGAGCCATTCGGCGGCGCGCGCGAGCAGCTCGTACTCGGCGATGTCGTCGCTGTCGACGTGGAAGCCTTTGCGCAGACGCTGGTCCAGGGACGGGAACAGCGGATCGGTGATGACGTCCTCCAGGCAGCGAAAGCGCAGCTCATCCATCGGTCTTTCCTCGCCCTGTCGCGCGCTTGACGACCAGGTTTTGCAGCTCCAGGCGGGTACCGAGCGGACGCCAGCCCCAGCCGTCGGCGGGCAGCGGCTCGCCCTGTTCGACCATCCAGGCCAGCAGCTCCCCGGCCAGACGATAGAGTTCGTCGTCTGAATGGCTGGGCAGGAGCCGATGCAACAGCTCCCAGAGATCCAGCCGCCCGGTGTCCTCCAACTCCTGGCGCCAGGCATCGACCAGACGCTCCATCAGCCCACCCTCGGTCTGATGGTCGCGCAACCCCTGGTCCCGCTCGCGCACCGGCCGGGCGATCACCCGCGTTTCCAACCGCGACTCGGGCTCGCGTAGGTGTCGGTAGGGGGTCTGACGGGCGCAGCGCAGGTACCAGGGGGTCGCGGCGAATCCTCGCAGGCCCTCTGTCAAGCGGGTGCGCAGGGCGCGCTGGCGATCGACCCGGACGACGCTGCGGATGAACTCGTGCACATTCTGGTAGTAGGCGGACCAGGACTGAAACCGGTTATCGCCCCAGGCGGCAACGCGCTCGATCTGGGTCCGCACATGATTGACCGCGTCCAGGGCCTCGTCCCGACCGGCGGCGTCGGCGGCATCGAAGATCTCGTTGAGCAGGTTGGCGACGCCCTCGGTCTCGCTCATCAGGGTACGGTGAAGCTCGTGCAGAGTGGCGCTGGTGTCGCGCAGCAGCGCCTCGCATTGATCGATGGCATCGAACCAGTGGGCCTCCAGCAACCGCCCGATTCGCTCCCGGGTCTCCTGCTGCTGCACATCCATACCGCGCTGGCGCCGGTCGATCATCTCCACCAGTCCGGCCACCGTGAGCTTGAGCGGAGCGACGACACGGGTGCGCCAATGGGTATCGTCCCCATCCCTGGCAGCAGCGGCACGAACCCCAGCCAGGTCACCGCGGATCCTGGTCAACATGACCTCCAGCCCCTCCTGGGTCAGGGTCTCGTGGGCGCCGAACCACTCGGCGAGGGTCTTTCCCAGCGGACTGAGGGTGAATTCGCCCTCGGCCGCGATACCGCCCAGATCGGCGCGCACGAGCAGGTGCTGACGGCACAGGCTGTCGATCGCGTGGGTCGCGCGCAGGGCCAGGCTGGCCTGGTCGCCTTGCACCACATCGTTGAGCAGCGAGAAGACGTCGCGCAGTTCCCTCTCCCCCAGCATCGGGTCTGGATTCAGTTCCAGATAGGCCTGGATGCCGGTGAGGAAGGCCAGCCGCTCCCGGTCCAATTGCAGCGAGAGATCGGCCGCCCAGGTGCGAGCGATACGGTCGGTCAGGTCGCGGGACGGGGGATGGGCCGGGTCGGCGACGTCTTGCATCCGGTTCGCTCCTGCGCGGGCATCCCGGCGAATTGGATATCAGGGTCCGCCGGATGGCAAGGCGTGTTCGCTTTTGAGTCCGGCGACAAGGCCTGTACTCCAAGACGGCGCCGTCCGATCTCGAGGGTGCGGCCAAGCCGGTTGCCTGCACCGCCTGATCCTGCCCACGAGCCCTCTGCCAGGCCTGGACCTGCTGGCAATCGTTATTGGATCCGTTGCATCATCGCGACGCAGATCAACCCGACCCCCGGAGACGCCAACGTTGACCGTATCCAATCACCGGCGCTCCCTGGCCCACCTGCCGACCCCGGTCGAGCCGCTGCCACGACTATCGGCCCTGTTCGGCGGTCCCCAGCTCTTCATCAAGCGCGACGCTCAGACCGGTCTGGCGCTGGGCGCGAACAAGACCCGGAAGCTGGTGTTCCTGGTGGGCAAGGCACAGGCACGGGACGCGCGCATCCTCTTCTGGCACACCGGCGGACAGCCCGCGCCGTTTGCGGAGCCATACCAGGGCGCGCTGAGCCAGACGACCAGCACGCATGGAGCGGACGCCGATTGATACCAGTTCGACCGCGTCTGTCTTGTGACGGCGCCGCCAATGACGAATCCGATCAACCACCCGATCACTCACTGGTGGCTGGCCGCACGCGGCGGCGTGCTGATCCCGCGGCGCGATGCCTGGCGGCTCTATCTGGCCGCGGCCCTGGTCGGTGGGGGTGTCGGCCTGATGGGCGCTGCCTTCCACGCCGTGCTCGACCATGCCCAGCGCGGGCGTGGCGCACTGCGCGCAGCACTGGCGGTCGCACCGCTGCCCGGTTGGCTGCTCCTGATGACGCTGGCGGCGCTGCTGCTGACCCTGTCGCTGTGGCTGGTGCGCCGGTTTGCGCCGGAGACCGCTGGCAGTGGCATCCCGGAGGTCGAGGCGATCCTGGCCGGTGCCCGGCCGTTGCGCTGGCAGCGGGTGCTGCCGGTCAAGTTCGTCGCCGGGGCCTTGGCCATCGGCAGCGGGCTCGTGCTCGGTCGCGAAGGGCCGACCGTGCACATCGGTGCCGCGGTCGGGCAACTGGCTGCCGAGCGCCTTGGTGGCAAGGGGGCCGGACCTGATCCGGCGGCAGCGCCGATATCGGATGATGCCGGCCGGGTGGGCGACCAGGCGGCCGGCGAGCAAGTGGCGGGTGAGCGCGGCACGCTGATCGCCGCCGGCGCCGCCGCCGGCCTGGCGGCGGCCTTCAATGCCCCGCTCGCGGCCATCGTCTTCGTCACCGAAGAGCTGCGCGAGCACTTCACCGATCGCTTCGACTCGATCCAGTCGGTGATCCTTGCCAGTTGCGCCGCGGTCATCGTCAGCGGCTGGTTGCTCGGCCAGGGCCCGGCGCTACCGATGCCGAACCTGTCCCAGCCACCGCTCGCGACGCTGCCGCTGTTCCTATTGCTGGGGATGCTGATCGGCGTGCTCGGTGTCATCTTCAACTGGTTGATCCAAGGCGCGGTCCGGGCCTTTCGCGCGTTGCCCGGACGCCAGCCCTATGTGGCCGTCGCTGGCATCGGGCTCACCGTCGGGGTCCTGCTCTGGTTCGCCCCGCAGAGCGTCGGCGGCGGCGAGCAGTTGGTCGAGACCCTGTTCCTTCAGGCCCATGGGGCGTGGTTTCTGCTGGGCCTGCTGGCGGTCCGCTTGCTGACCAGCGCCGGCAGCTATGGCACCGGGGTGCCGGGCGGCATCTTCGCTCCGATGCTGGCCTTGGGCACCATCACCGGCGCCCTGTTCGCGGAACTGGTGGCACTGCCCCTGCCAGGGCTGGGGCTCGACCCGCGGGTGTTTGCGGTGGCAGCGATGGGTGCGCTGTTCGCCGCCACGGTGCGCGCGCCGCTAACCGGGATCATCCTAGTGATCGAACTCACTGGTGCCCAGCCGCTCGCCCTGCCGATCATCCTGACCTGCCTGAGTGCCACCTTCACGGCGGCGGCGCTCAAGGGCCAGCCCATCTACACGCTGTTGCTTGCGGCCGGCCACCGGTCGCCGCCGCGGGCACCGCGGCGGGTCCTGCTCGGCGCCGGGTTGATCCTGGTCGCGCTGCTGGCGATCGACCCGTTGCAACGGCTGTTCGAGGCCGGGCCGGTGTTGCCTGATCAGCGCGCCGGTGCTGCCGCGACCCCGAGCGCCGCGCCGGTCACGCCGCCAACGGCCCCTGCCGGCGCCCCAGTGCTGGCTGCCAGGCCGTCGCCAGCGCGCAAGCCGGACCCAAATACCGAGATCGACCTCAGGCGCGCGCCCAAACTGGAACCCGAACTGGAAACGGACTCGGCCCCGGCCTTGGTCTCAGCACCGGTCGCCGAACCGGCTGCCGGCATCGCCGCCGACCTTGATCTAGGCCTGGGACCGACCTCCGCGACCGCCACCAGGCACGGCGCTGGCCGGCCGGTCCCGAGCATGGATGCGACGGCCGTGGACATCCAACCGGCGCCCCCGGTGCGCGGACCGCCAGTGCCAGCATCATTACCGGGATCGGCACCAGGAACGGCATCAGGAACGGTACCGGGATCGGCACCGGCGTCGGCACGGACTGCCGCGACCGACGTTGCTGACCCGGCGGCCCCGCGCTACAGCATCCAACTGATCAGCTTCCGCAACCCCGACAGCTTGAGGCCCTTCGTCGCGCGCGCGGGCCTGAGTGCGCGGGCGCATCGGCTCGAGACCGGTGTCCCGGACCCGCGCTGGCACCCGGTCCTGCTCGGCGAGTTCACCGACCGCGCCGCCGCCGCCGCGGCACTGGCGGGTCTGCCCGCAGACCTGCAGGCGCTCGCCCCGATCATTCGCCGCATCGGCCCCGATGAGCAGCTGCGACCAATCACCGGTGCCGACCCGAGCGATGCCGAATAGTCCCATGCGCGGATCGATCCGGTAGCGCCCGCTTTGCCGCAGGAAGAGGCTTTCGCCCTCCGCCCGGCGCCTTTCATCCCGGTGCAGCTTCGGGTGCAGGACGACTCCGTTACCACATTTGTGGTAGCTCAGTATAGTCAATCCGACTGCCGTGCTAAACGGGCAGAAAGACATCGGTTCCCAGCCCATCGACGGGCAGGAGGGGTTCCACCTCGGGAACTCGGCGTTTCGCGATCGCCTGGAGCTGTTCGGCGCCGTCCTCGTAGGAGCCGACACTCCTACCATGCATGCATGCATGCCGCCAAGCCGCGACCCCAGGCCATCCCAGGCGGTCCGCAGGATCCATTCGCTCAGCAGAGCCCGGCCCACGTGAGCCTGGTAGGACCTGGCCTTGTCGCGGTTGACCCAGACGTGCTGGTGCGGTGGCTGCTCCATGCAGCCAAGCCTCGATGAGTCGGTGGCTGACCTCTCACCAATCCAGGTTCATGGTCAGCCACCAGGTGCGCGGCCAGCCGACCGCGTAGTTGACGGTGCCGAAGCCGCTGAAGGCGGTCGGGGCATACCAGGCGTCCAGGGCGTTGAGGACATCGAGCGCGAGGCGCAGGCTGCCGCCACGTTCGCCGCCTAGGCGGTGGCGATAGAACAGGCTGAGATCGAGTGTGTCATAGCCGTTGTACGACTGGGTGTTGAGCGGATCGATCTGGTAGCGGCCGACCTGGCGCCATTTGGCCCGGGCGCCGACGCCGCGGGGTGGTTCGTATTGCACGCCGAGGTTCAGCAGGCTGTTCGGGATGCCGTTAATCTGACGCCCCCGCAGGGCCGGATCGGGGTTGCTGCGGATCTCGGTGTCGATCAGGGCGCCATTGGCGAAGAACTCCAGGTCCGGGGTCGGGGTCACCCGCAGCTCGGCCTCCAGGCCGGTGCGGCGGGTCTTGCCCAAGTTGCGGAACAGGCCGGAGCCCGGCGGGTCTTGGCGGATCTCGTCGCGGGTGTCCAGGATGAAACCGGCCAGATCGGCCCAGACCAATTGCTGATAGTCCCAGGTCAGCCCCAGTTCGTATTGCTGGATGCGCTCCGGATCGACATTCAGCTCGGGCCGGTACTTGGCATCACCGCGCGGTAGCGCGAAGCCCTCGCTGTAGCTCGCGCGCAGATCGAGCCCGGGCAGCAGCAGGCTGCGGAAGCCGACCTTGGGGCTCCAACTGTCGTAGTCGTTCATCCCGCGCCGGAACGGGATGCCAGCGGGGTCGCGATTGCGCTCATTGCCGCCAAAGTGGTCGTAGCGCAGGCCGAGGGTGGGCCGGAACCAGCGCGAGAGTTCCCATTGCACCTCGCCGAACAGCGACAGGGTGTCGATGATGTAACGGCGGTCGAAGCGCAGGTCCTCGCGCACGCGGTTCGCGGTATCCCAACGGCGCCAGTCGGTGCTTTCGTGGTAATACTCGATCCCGATCACCGCGGCCAGGGGCCGCTCGGCCGCCAGGAGATTGAAGTTCAGGCTGGCCCCGGTCCCCCAGACGTCGCGATCATGGTCCTCCTCGCGCTGGCCACCGGGCTCGTAGCCGAACTTGGCCCAGCGGGTGAAGCCCTGCTGGGTGGCGTAGGCCCACCAGAGCAGGCGGGCGCGCGGATCGATGGTCCAGCCCAGGTCGACCCGCTGGGTATAGAAGGTCTTGTTGCCGCCGTCGTTCTCGGCATTGGGGGCCTGGCGGCGCGAACGGGCATCGAACTGGGCGCGCGGGATATAGCCGGGGGCATCCCAGTCGGAATCATGGGCGCGCAGCCCGATGGCCAGGTCGAGGTCCTCGTTCACATCCCAGGTGAAGCGGGTGCTGGCATTGATCCGCGACCATTCGGAATTATCCTGGAAGCCATTGGTGCGCGCCCCTTGAAAGGCGGTGTTGTTGTAGAGACCGCCGCCGAGGTCGATGCCGAACGCCCCTTGCAGATCCCAGGTGTCGAAGCTGCCGTAGCTGGTCTCCAGTTGCCGATAGTCGCCGCGCTGCTTGGTGTAGAAGGCGAGCGTGCCACCGCGGGCGAAGTTGCCGAAGAGCACCGAGGATGGCCCCTTGAACACCTCCAGCCGTTCGATCTCCAACGGGATCAGCACATTGATGTCGGCATAGCCATCGGCATGGGACTCGCCCTCATTGAGCGGGATGCCATCGATGAAGATGGCGACATCGCCGCCATGACCGCCACCGCCGAAGCCGCGCATGCGGATGTTGTTGACCACCCCGCCCTGACCGAAATTGCCGATGTCAATGCCCGGCACCTGCAACAGGATGTCCTCGGTGCGGGGCAGGCGCCGATCCTCGAACTCGCGGGCGCCAACAATATTGACCGTGGTGGGCATGTCGGTGCGGCGCAGGCCCTGGCCCTTGACCGTGATCGCACCGAGTTCGATGGCCAGCGGTGGGTCGTTGTCCTCGGCGAGTGCGACCGCCGGCAGCAGCATCGGCAGCAGTGCCAGCGGGGTGAACCGAACGGGGGGTCGGTGCGTGCGGTTGCTGCTCATGCGTCGTCCCCCCCGGTGGCGGTCACTTCCAACAACAGATAGGCGCGGTAGTTCTCGCGGGTCAGGCCACTGCTCGGCGGCGCGGCGCGATCGAGGCGGGCGACGATCAGCCAGGGACCCGCCCGGTCCAGCCGGAACTCGGCGCGGCCCTCGGCATCGCTCGCGGTCTGCTGGGCGCCGTCCCGATCGCCCTCGGCCAGGCCCTGGTGCAACGCGACCACCGTCGCCGCCGCCGGCTCGCCGCGCCAGAGCACCTGTACCGGCAGGCGGTCGCCGGGGGCGAGCCGGGTCGGGTCCGCCAGCGGGACGAGTTCGATCTCCAGGCCGAGCACCTGGCCCCAGGTGTCGGTGGGCTCTCCCAGGGTCAGCAGGGTCTTGGTGGACTTGACGAAGGCCGCGGTGCTGGTGGCCTCGGGTACCTCGCCGGGGCGACCGGGGCGAAAGCCTTGCGGCGTGTTGCTCCAGTACTCGGGCTGGGTCGAACCGGCGCCGAGGACATAGGTGCCGGGGATGGTCAGCGGAGCCAACAGGTGCGCCCGCTCGGCGCTGATGCGCGCGACCGGTAAGGGCACCTCGCGCCCGTCGGGCTGGATCAGAAAGGTGCGAAAGCGGGTGAGGTCGGGGATGCCTTCATCGACGAAGTAGGCGTGCCCGTAGGCGAAGCTCGCCGGGAGCAGGCCGGGGTCGGCGGGGTTGAAGGTCGCCGGCATGACCCAGTAGTCATGGGCGCGGACCGGGGTCAGGGGCAGACTCAGCCCCAGGCAGGTGGCGCATAACAGCGCCCGGCAGATGGCTTGCATGGACGGTGGCTCCGGTGGCAGCGCGGCAGGAGACGGGTCTGCAGCCGCGACCAGCTACCGATCGGCACAGGGCCGCCCGTTGACCGATCGGGTCAGACCCGTCGGCGCAGAGGATAATACAAAATCTGTAATCGTCATACTCCGCGCCCAGGCGCAGGATGACGCTGCCACCAGCGCAGCACCAAGTGGCTGCCGCCGGTCCCTGGCGGCAGGGTTCGGGTCAACCGGTATCCTTCAGACGCGGATGCGGGTTTGCCCAGAGCGGTCGAAGGCGGCGAGAACGCGGATGCGTCGATCCTTGAGCTGCCAGGCGCTGGGGTTGGCCATTTGTGGGGAGAGCACTACCAGCACATCACCCTGTTGTAAGGCGACGTCTGGGGATCTCGGCTGCTCCGGACTCATCGTTGCCATTCCTTCGGCCAAGCCGAATCTGGCCTTGGCCTCGGCGAGGGAGACCTCGCGGCCAGCGTCCAGATCGGCCAATCCCGCGACCACGGGCGCGCATGAAGGCGCGCTCCTCCGCAGCCTGCTCGTAGTCGGACACGGACTGGATGACGGCGACCCCCCGTCCCCTGCTGGTGAGAAGCACGGGCCGATGGGCCTCGACCGCGTGCTTGACCACGCGACCAGGGTTGACCTTGAGTTCAGTCAACGGGACCACGTCTTCGGAGAATTTCACGCTCATGGATGCCGATCTCTGGGTTTGCCTGGCGTGGACAGTAGCACTTGTTCAGTGGTCTACAAGCAGGTCCAGATAGCGAATCCGTTGCAACCAGGAGGCGGCCCGGGCCATCAGGTCCATGACCCCGTCGCCGATTGGCCAGCGTTCGTCCGCATGGAACCAGTGCGTCGCTGGGGATGGGCTGCGCCGGTGCCCAGGGCGTTGTCTTCGGTGCTGTCGGGGCCTGGCAGCACATCGATGACCTCAAAGGTTGTGAACAGACCGCCGGCTGTGGCGAGGGCGCGTCCGGGCGCGTCCACAGTCGCTTGGCGGTTTGTTCACAGGCTCTCGGGCGCGGTCTGCGGCGGTGCCCGGTGCAAGGCCAGTACCGGCCAGCCGCGAGCCGTGGCGATCGCCGCCAGTTGCGGGTCCGGGTCCACCGCGACCGGATGCTCCACGCGCTCCAGCAAGGGCAGGTCGTTGATGGAGTCGCTGTAGAAATGGCTGCCGGCCAGGTCCGCGCCGGTCGCGTCAAGCCAATCCTGCAGGCGGCGGACCTTGCCCTCGCGAAAGGCCGGCAGGCCGGCCACGGCGCCGGTGAAGCCGGTTGCGTCCCGGGCCGGCTCGGTGGCGATCAGATGGTCGATGCCGAAGCGTGCGGCGATCGGGGCGGTGACGAAGCGGTTGGTGGCGGTGATGACCATCAGGGTATCCCCGGCGGCGCGGTGTCGCTCCACCAGGGCGCGAGCCGCGGGGGTGATCAGCGGGTCGATCGTGCTTGCCAGAAACTCCTCGCGCCAGTGCTCCAGGTCCGTCACGGCATGGTCGCGCAGCGGTGCCAGCGCGAAGCGCAGGAAGGCATCGATATCCAGGCAGCCGGCGCGATAGTCATCGTAGAAGCGTTGGTTGGCGGCCTCGTAGGCGGCGCCATCGACGACGCCGCGGGCGACCAGATGGCGACCCCAGAGATAATCGGAGTCGCCGGCGAGCAGGGTATTGTCGAGATCGAAGAGGGCGAGGGGCATGCCGGGTCGCGCGGTCTGGATGGCTGGCCTGCGGAGCAGGCCTGGGGTTGGGGGGCACATCGCGGCCCCGCTGAGGTCCCGGTGTGACCACGGGCGCGGCAGCCGCGTCGCGGCAGGTATGCTCGGTGCTGCCATCTAGCATCGCGGTTCCGCTGCCGCGGGTCCAGTCCCAATGCGTCGGTACTGCCCCGGGACAGCGCATGCACGACGCTGTGCCCACCAGCCTCGGGCTGATGACAGGTCGATGGTCCGGCGCGCTCGCGGCGGCCGCGGGACGCCCAGCGCTCGGCTGCCAGCACCGGCACAGCAGAGGAGAGAACCCTTACCATGCTAGCCATCGATTCTGATCGACGCGCCGTCCGTGGCAACCAGGCGCGCGCGGCCCATGATCCACGCAAGCGACGATCTGCGGATTCACAGCGCGCCGTCTGACCAGCATCGCGGCACAGAATTTCCTGAGCCTTGCCCGGGTGCGCGTCGACCGCGGGCCGCTCAACGTGCTGGTCGGGCCGAACGGCGCGGGGAAGGTCAATCTGCCGCGCACGATTGCGTTCCTGGGCGAGGCCGCGCGCGCCGACCTCGTGCCGGCGGTCGCCCGGTTCGGGGGCTGCGAGGCGTTTCATGGGCAACGGCCAGGTGGAACGGCTGGCGTTCTCCCCCTGGTACAACGCCCTGATCGGCGGGCGCGGCACCGGCAAGTCCACCATCGTGCATGCCCTGCGGTTCGCGTTGCGGCGCGACGAAGAGCTTGTCCGACTGCCGGAGACCGCGGAACCCCGGACCCAGTTCGACCGCTTTCGTCGTCCGGTCAAAGGACGGGGAGGTGACGGGGCACTCCGGGATGAGACCCGTATCCGGGTCGAGCGGCTGCGCGATGGGTTCCCCCACCGATTGCACTGGGCGCTCGCCGCCGCAGACCCGGTGGTGGAGCAGCGCGAACCGGACGGAGACTGGGTGCCGGCGGCGAGTCACACCTGGGATCGGGCCGTCGGGTGATCGTGCGCGGTCGGTGCCGAATCCTAACCGGTTTCCGCCTCCCGGCAGCAATACCACCAGGTCGGGTGGTCCGGATTCGCCGCGATCACCAGTGCAAGGACGGCAACCTGAGCGTGCCCCGCAGGCGATGGTTCAGCGCTGGCACCACAGACGCCAGCAGCGCCTAGCCGCGGGCGCCAAAGTCGCGCGCCGGGCCGGCCAGTTCCGCGGACAGCAACAGCGCGACGACGCCAGGTGGCGTGCGCCGTAGCGCGGCTGGCAGCACTTGCTGCCAATCCACTGAACAGTCCCGTGCGCCGATTTCGCGCCAGGGTGGCGATGGTACCCTGCCGAGGCGCCCGGGACACCCGGTGCTGGCGACCAGGCATCAGCGACTCTCCGGCGATATCATGGCATCGAGGGCAAACCCCGCCGCAGCCCGCGATTTGCCGACATTGCCGCGAATGTGGAAAAATGCTGACGGAACTCAACGAGGTACGGCACCTTGATCGACCACGACGGCTTCCGGCCGAATGTCGGGATCATCCTGAGCAACGACCAGCGGCGGCTCTTCTGGGCGCGCCGGGTCGGACAGAATGCCTGGCAATTTCCCCAGGGGGGCATCCGTAGCGACGAGACCCCGCTGGAGGCCATGTACCGGGAACTCGAAGAAGAGGTCGGTCTGCGTTCCTGCCAGGTCACCGTGCTTGGTTGTACCCGCGGCTGGTTGCGCTATCGCCTGCCGAAACGCTTCATCCGCCGGCATTGCGGCCCCATCTGCATCGGACAGAAACAGGTCTGGTATATGCTGCGGGTGGACTGCGAGGAGGGCGCCTTCTGCCTGGATCGCAGCGAGAAGCCGGAATTCGATGCCTGGCGCTGGGTCCGCTACTGGTATCCGCTCAGGGAGGTGGTCTATTTCAAGCGCCGAGTCTATGAGCAGGCCCTGAGCGAATTGGCCCCGCTGCTCTATCCGGAAGGCGTGCCGGGGGTCGAATCTGGCCTGGCGCAGCCGCAGCCGGCCGGTGCCTTGTTGAGCGGCGGCCGGCGCCGCTGAAGACGCCGTCGGGTTCGGCGCCGGGCGCGGTGCCATCCGGATCGCGACCCCGCGAGCGGCGGCTGGCGTGAGCGTCCAGGCGCTGGCGCAACCATGGCCGATCCATCCCGGCATCCATCCCTTCATTCAGTCAGTATTCAGTCAGTCCCGCCGCTGTGCCAAACATGCTCGAGCCTCTGCGTCGTATCGTCCAGGAGGTCAACCGCTCGTCCTCCCTCGAGCATGCCCTCAGCCTGATCGTGCAGCAGGTCAAGCAGGCGGTGGCCGCCGATGTCTGCTCGGTCTATCTGACCGACTTCGATTCCCGCGAGCATGTTCTGCAGGCCACCGACGGTCTGCATCCGGAAGCGGTCGGCCGGGTGCGCCTGCCGCTCAACCGCGGTCTGATCGGCTGGGTGGCCGAGCGCGCCGATGCCGTCAACCTGGAGGATGCCGCGAGTCATCCCCGCTATCTGCATGTCAACGAAACCGGCGAGGAGCAGTTTCGCGGCTTCCTCGGCGTGCCGATCGTCCAGAGCCGCAAGGTACTCGGGGTGCTGGTGTTGCGCCAGGCCGCGCCGCGGCCCTTCAACGACGACGAGGTCACCTTCGTCATCACCCTGGCTGCCCAGCTCGCCGGGGCCATTGCGATGGCCCGCAGCACGGGCGAGCTGGCCCGCCTGCAGCACGCCGGCGGCCCTGCCTCGCGGCGCTTCCTGGAGGGGCTGGCGGCGGCCCCTGGCATCGCCTTCGGGACCGCCTTCGTGGTCTATCCGCCGGCCGATCTGGATGCGGTCCCGGACAAGCCGGCCGCCGACATCGAAGGCGAAATCGATGCCCTGCGCGAGGCCCTGACCGATGTCGCCGAGGACATCCGCACCTTTGCTGCCCGTCTCGGCGATGCGCTGCGCGAGGAGGATCGCGCCCTATTCACCGCCTGGCGCCTCATGCTCAAGAGCGACACCCTGGTGGACGATGCCATCGCCCGCATCGAGGCTGGCAATTGGGCGCAGGGCGCCCTGCGCGCCACCATTGCCGATCATGCCCGGGTCTTCGACGAGATGTCCGACCCTTACCTGCGCGAGCGGGCGGCCGACCTGCGCGACCTGGGTCAGCGGGTGCTGGTGCGGCTGCAGCACGAGGAGGCCCAGCTCCCGGAGTATCCGCCGCGCACCATCCTGGTGGGCGAGGAGATCAGCGCCATGCAGATCGCCGAGGTGCCGCGGGCAGCGCTGGCCGGCATCGTCAGCAGCAGCGGTTCGGGTTCCTCGCACATGGCCATCCTCGCCCGCGGCATCGGCGTGCCGGCGGCAGTGGGGGTAGTGGACCTGCCGGTCAGCCGGATGGAGGGGACGGAACTCATCATCGACGGCTACCGCGGACGGGTTTATGTCTCGCCATCGGCATCGGTGCGGGCCGAATACGAGCGCCTGTCTGCCGACGATCTGGCCCTGACCAGTGAACTCGACGCCCTGCGCGGGCTGCCCTGTGAGACCACCGACGGTTATAACCTGCCGCTCTTCCTCAATACCGGCCTGGTCTCCGAACAGCGTCCGCTGGGGATCGAGGAATCCGCCGGCGTCGGGCTCTATCGCACCGAACTGCCCTTCATGGTGCGCGACCGCTTCCCGAGCGAGGATAACCAGACCAATCATTACCGGCAGGTCCTTGCCACCTTCGCCCCGCGCCCGGTCACCATCCGCACCCTGGACATCGGCGGCGACAAGCCGCTGAGCTATTTCCCGGTCAGCGAATCCAATCCCTTTCTCGGCTGGCGCGGGATTCGCATCACCCGCGACAATCCACAGATCTTCATCACCCAGGTACGCGCCATGCTGCGTGCCGCGATGGGACTGGACAATCTGCAGATCCTGCTGCCGATGATCACCACCGTGGACGAGGTGGATGATGCCCTGTTGCTGATCGAGCGCGCCCATGCCGAATTGCGCGACGAGGGTCTGGACGTGGACATGCCGCCCATCGGCGTGATGATCGAGGTCCCGGCCGCGGTCTATCAGGCCGATGCCCTGGCGCGGCGGGTGCAATTCCTGTCGGTGGGTACCAACGATCTCACCCAATATCTGCTAGCGGTGGACCGCAACAACGCCCATGTCGCCGCCCTCTACGACGACCTGCATCCGGCCGTGCTCGAGGCCCTGATCATGGTCCTGGCCGGCGCCCGCGCCCACGGCCGCGAGGTCAGCGTCTGCGGCGAGATGGCCGGCGATCCGCTGGCCGCGGTACTACTGCTCGGCATGGGCGTGCACAGCCTGAGCATGGGGGCCGGGAGTCTGTTGCGGGTCAAGGGGGTGATCCGCAGCATGAGCCGCATCCGCGCTCGCGAACTGCTGCGCGTTGCGCTGCACTGCGAGACTGGTCACGCCGTGCGCCGGCTGCTCATCGAGGCCCTCGACGACATCGGCCTCGGCGGCCTGGTGCGGCCGGGTCGCTGAGACTCTGTGCGATCCTCGAACGCCTGGCCGGCTTTTTTTGTCAGCCGCCAGGGGCCCGGGTAGGGGCGTCGCGCTTTCTGTGCCGCCGCGTTGCTGTCACCGGGCTCGGGCTGGCAACGCCGCCGGCATCACCGAGCCTGGTGGTGTATGGCCGGAGTGGCGGAGGCGGCGGATGCCAAGGGAGGATACTGCGGCAGCGGGGGATCGATCAGGGCCGTAGGTGCGGATGCGTCTGGCCCAGCGCATGCGGATGCTCGGCTCCAGGCTGATCCGGTGACGCTACGTGCGTGGGGGCGTCGCCGGGATGCGGGTGATGGTGGGTCTGCCGATGGTCCGGATGGGCGTGCGCGTGGTCGTGCGGATGCCGATGACCAGGATGGCCGTGTGCGTGGTCATGGTCATGTCCATGGTGATGGTCATGCCCGTGGCCGTGGCTGTGCTGATGACCCGCAGCGTGCGCGGCCCCAGGCAAGGACTGACCCTCGGGCTGGATGCGTGGGCGCAGGGTTGCGCCGGTGCCGCGGCGGGCGCGCTGCGCCGCCACCTCGGTGTGCAGCCAGTCGAGCCAGGCAGCCAGGTCCTCGCGGCCGCGCCGGGCCACCACCGGCAGGAACGGGGCGGTACTGGCCAGCGCCCGCAGACAGCTCTCGGCCCGCGCCGGCTCGAACTCGTCGAGTACCGCCAGCAGATCGGTCTTGGTCAGCAGCACCAGGTCGGCGGCGCGGAACATCACCGGATACTTGGCGGGTTTGTCGTCGCCCTCGGGCACCGACAGCAGGGTCACATTGCGATGCTGGCCGAGGTCGAAGCTGGCCGGGCATACCAGGTTGCCGACGTTTTCGATGAAGAGGACGTCGATGCTGCCCAGATCGAGCCGGTGCAGGGCCGTATGCACCATGTGGGCATCTAGGTGACAGGCGCTGCCGGTGGCGATCTGGATCGCTGGGACGCCCTTGGCGCGGATGCGCTCGGCGTCGTTCTCGGTCTCTAGGTCGCCCTCGATGACGGCGATGCGCAGCTCCGTACCGAGCGCCTCGATGGTGGCCTCCAGCAGGCTGGTCTTGCCTGCCCCGGGCGAGGACATCAGGTTGATCGCCAGGACCCCCAGATCGTCGAAGTGCTCGCGATTGTGGGCCGCCTGATGGTCATTGGCGCCCAGCAGTCCCTGCAGGACCTCGACCGCGGCGCGGCCGTCGGCGGTGTGTCCATGGGGTCCGTCCGGGCGCACCAGATGCGCGTTGCCGGGGGTGATGTTGCAGCCGCAGGTGTCGCACATGATCGACTCCTCAAAGAATATAGGATGGAGGGAACCGGTCGACGCGCGCGGCCGGTGCCGAGGCCTTGCGCAACACTATAGCAGTTGCGTCTACGACTGCATCCTTACGATAAAGGTGCCAGCAGGCCGCAGAACTCTAGCGCCCCGGCCCCGCGCCGTCGACGCGGGCGCGGGCGCGTGCCAAGGGCACCGCTCCCGAGCGCCCGGCGCCGGCGTCGGCCGGCTGGGCGCAAGGCGTTCTCGATGCTCGCGCGCCTTCACGCAGCATCAGGCAGCTGCAGATCGACCATCGCGCCAATCGGCAGTCAGTGTTCACAGAAATCCCCCGCGAACGCCTTGCCTGCTTCGGCTTCAAGGTTGGCAAAGGCGGTCCGCAAGCGGCCTGGACCATGATGCTGCCGGAGCTGCGGCGGTTGCTGGGTGTCCGTTTTCATTGAACCACTACAAACGAGACAGGCCGTTGAACCCGGACCCCGGAATCCTGCGCGCGCGCGGTGCTCGGAGCGCCTCCCGGAATTGAAGGGCCGGAGGAGGTGTTTTCTGATTGTGCAAAGGTAACTTATACGTGACTATACGTTATGATCGCGGTCGTCGAGTACGAGACGATTGACGGCGCGTGTCCCTTCGGTACGTGGTTCGAGGGCCTCGATGCGCGGGCCGCGGCGAAGGTCCGGGCGGCGATTGCCCACATCGAGACCGGGAATTTCGGGGACGTGAAGCCGGTCGGGGCGGGCGTCTCCGAGCGGCGGATCGATTTCGGCCCCGGATACCGGGTGTATTTCGGGCAGGACGGGCAACGGCTCGTGATCCTGCTCGTGGGCGGGACGAAAACGCGCCAACAGCGCGACATCGACTAGGCCAGGGCGTACTGGCAGGACTACAAACACCGTAAGCAGCAAGGAGGGTGATGCCATGGCACTCACCAGAAATTTCAAAGATACCGTCAAGGCCCGCGCCGAGCGTGATCCGGAGTTTCGGGTCGCCTTGCTGGAAGAGGCCCTCGATGCCTTTCTGAATGCCGATCTCGACACCGGCAAGGTCCTCCTGCGCGACTACGTCAACGCGACCGTCGGGTTCGAACAGCTCGGGGCGCAGCTGCACAAGAGCCCGAAGAGCCTGATGCGGATGCTCAGCGAGCAAGGGAACCCCCGCGCCGACAACCTCTTCGCCGTGGTCGCGCATCTGAAGGCGCATGAGGGCGTCTCCTTCAGCGTGCAGCGTGCGGGGCAGTCGTAACAGGGCAGGCCGAGGCGGTCGGCGATCATGAGCCTTGCCCGAGGCGGCGTGTCGCCGTGAACAATGCCCCTTCTTTGCTTGATGGTGAAGAGGTTATGTGCAATTTGGTTCCCGGGGGTTTAACGTGCCGTGTCAGGCGCGGAAACTCTCGGGAGACGAACCGGGGAAGGACCCATGAAACTCGAAGACATCTCGGTAGGGCAAAGCCTGTCCGGCATCGAGGCCAGCCAGATCGTGTCGGTCATGGCGACGGTTCCGCATGGGGACGGGGCGCTCCAGCTCATCTACCGGACCCCCGACGGCGCGATCAAAGAGCGCCTGCTCGCGCGCGACGACGAGGCCACGGTCGAGATCGCCACCGCCGAGCGTCCGTTTGCCTTCGATGGCGACGGCGCTACCTTCCAGCTCGCCTGCGAGGCCAAACGCATCGACCTCGCCTTTCTCTTCGATCCCATGATGGCCGTGCACAGCTCGAACGTCGAGCCGTTGCCGCATCAGATCACCGCTGTTTACGAATCCCTGCTGCCGCGTCAGCCGTTGCGCTACGTCCTGGCCGACGATCCCGGCGCGGGCAAGACCATCATGGCCGGGCTTTACATCCGCGAGCTCATCATGCGCGCGGACTCGCACCGCATCCTGATCGTCGCTCCGGGGAGTCTGGTCGAGCAATGGCGTGACGAGCTGTACGAGAAATTCGGGCTCGAGTTTCACATCTACTCCTCCTTGCTGGAGCAGACCTCGCCGAGCGGCAATCCCTTCGATGACTTCCCGCGATTGATCGTGCGGCTCGACCAGATTGCCCGCAACGAAGAACTTCAGGACAAGCTGTGCGCACCGGGATGGGACCTGGCCGTCTTCGACGAGGCCCATAAGCTCGCCGCCCATTATTTCGGATCGAAGCTGGAGAAGACTGGACGGTTCCGCTTTGCCGAGAAGCTCGGCGCGCATGTCCGGCATCTCCTGCTGATGACGGCCACGCCCCACAACGGCAAGGAAGCGGACTTCCAGCTTTTCCTGTCGCTGCTCGACTCCGACCGGTTCTACGGTAAGTTCCGAGACGGCGTGCACAAGGTCGATCCCTCCGACCTGATGCGCCGCATGGTCAAGGAAGAGCTGGTGAAGTTCGACGGCACGCCGCTGTTTCCGGAGCGCCGGGCCTACACCGTCAACTACGAGCTGTCGAAGATCGAGTCCGCACTCTATGAAGCCGTGACCGCTTACGTTAAGGAAGAGATGGGCAAGGCTGACCAGCTCAAAGGCCCACGCAAAGGCTCCATCGGCTTCGCGCTCACCGCCCTGCAACGCCGTCTCGCCTCCAGCCCGGAGGCGATCTTCCAGTCACTCAAGCGCCGCCGCGAGCGGCTGGAAAGTCGGTTGCGCGACGAGAAGCTCGGGATCAAGGGTAAGCAGGCCCGCGCCGAGACCCTCGGCGATATCCCCGATGACGACGACGATCTCACCGCCGAAGAGCAGGAGGGGTTAGAGGAGACCCTGATCGACCAGGCCACCGCCGCCAAGACCGTCGCGGAGCTGGAGGCCGAAATCATCATTCTCAATGGCCTGGAGAAGCAGGCCAAGGCGGTCGTTACCTCGGGTCAGGACCGCAAGTGGGACGAGCTTTCGCAAATCCTCCAGAACAATCCGGAGATGCGCGATGCTGCCGGGCGGCAGCGCAAGCTCATCATCTTTTCCGAGCACCGCGACACGCTCAACTATCTGCGCGGCAAGATCGCGGGCGTGCTCGGCAATCCCGACGCCATCATCACCATTCACGGCGGGACGCACCGCGACGAGCGCCGCCGCCTTCAAGCGCTGTTCCGCTCCGATCCCGACGTGCGCATTCTGGTGGCGACCGATGCCGCAGGGGAGGGCGTGAACCTCCAGAACGCCAACCTGATGGTGAATTACGACCTGCCTTGGAACCCCAACCGCCTGGAGCAGCGCTTCGGACGGATTCACCGCATCGGACAGCGCGAGGTCTGCCATCTCTGGAACCTCGTTGCCAAGGAGACCCGCGAAGGCGACGTTTATCACCGCCTGCTGATGAAGCTCGAAGTCGAAAGCCAGGCGCTCAAGGGCCGCGTCTTCGACATTCTCGGCGAGGTCTTCGAGGAGACGAGCCTCAAGGACCTGCTGATGGAGGCGATCCGCTACGGGGACCGTCAAGACGTTCGGGATCGTCTGAGCCAGAAAATCGACATGGCGCTCGATCACGATCACCTCAAATCCCTGCTGAACCGCAACGCCCTTGCCCAGGAGACGATGAGCGCGGAGCGTCTTTTCGCGGTCAAGGAGGAGATGGACAAGGCCGAGGCGCGCCGCTTGCAGCCGTTTTTCGTGCGAGCCTTCTTCGGCAAGGCCCTCGATGCCCTCGGCGGCACCGCCCATCCGCGCGAGGCCGGGCGCTTCGAGATCACCCACGTCCCGGCGGCGATCCGCGAGCGCGACCGCCGCATCACCGGGCGCAACCGGCGCGATCACGAGCCGGTGGTGAAGCGCTATAGCCGGATCTGTTTCGAGCGCGATGCGATCCAGCCCATGGATAAGCCGGGGATCGAGCGCGCCGTGCTGATGCATCCGGGCCATCCGCTGATGCTCTCGATGACCGACATGCTCCTGGAGCAGTACGCCAACCTGCTGCGCCAGGGGGCCATCCTGATCGATCCGGCGGACGAGGGCCTCGATCCCGCTCTTCTTTTCCTGCTGACCCACGAGATCAAATCCGGCGACGGTACAGTGCTCTCCAAGCGCCTGCAATTCGTGCGCGTCGGCGCAGACGGCAAGACCGATTTTGCGGGATGGGCACCGCATCTCGACTTGGAGCCTCTCCCGGAGGCTGAATACCCATTGCTGGCCGAAACCCTGGCCGCGCCCTGGATCGCTTCGGGACAGGAAGGATGTGCACTCGCCCTCGCCGCCCAAACCCTGGTTCCCCAGCACTACAAGGAAGTCGCGCACCGCAGTATCGGCCACATCGATAAGACCCTTGCCGCTGTCCATGAGCGTCTCAGCAAGGAGATCGCCTTCTGGCAGGACCGGTGGATGAAGCTCAAGGAGGACGGGGAAGCGGGCAAGGATATCCGGCTCAATCTGCAAAACGTCGAGCGCACGATTGCCGACCTCGGTAGTCGCCTGGAGAGCCGCAAGAAGGAGCTCCAGTCCATGCGCCACGTCGTAAGCTGCACCCCGGTTGTGCTGGGTGCGGCGCTGATCGTTCCTGCGGGCCTGATGAACAGGCTGCGCGGCGAGGAGCCGATCGATACCATCGCGGCGACTTTTGCCGCCGATGCGCAGGCGCGCTCGCGCATCGAGCGGATTGCCATGGACGCGGTACGGCAGGCTGAGGAGGCGCGGGGCTGCCGTGTGGTCGATGTCTCCGCCGAACAATGCGGCTGGGACCTGTCCGCCTATCCGCCCGCCATCGACGGTAAGCTTCCCGATCCCCGGCATATCGAGGTGAAGGGGCGGGTGAAGGGCGCGAGCACCGTCACCGTGACCCGCAACGAGATGCTCTATGCCTCCAATCAGGGCGAGAAGTTCGTCCTGGCCGTCGTGCTGGTTCATGAGGACGATCGCGCCGAAGGCCCGTACTACATCCGCAATCCCTTCCAAAGCGAGCCCGGCTGGGGCGTTGCGTCCATCAACTTCAACCTGGGCGAGCTACTGGCTCGCGCGGCGAATCAGCCATGATAAGGCCCACCAGCAGAAACCCGGAACAGGCCAATGCCTGAGAGTCCGCCGCGGATCGTTCTCGATACCAATGTGCTCTACGCCGGCTTGTATTCCGCCAGTGGATGCTCCCACCAGGTATTGCGGGCCGTTCTGGACGGTCGAGTCCAACTGGTGCTCTCAACGCCGCTGCTGTTCGAGTACGAAGACGTTCTGAAGCGCAATCAGGCCATGCTCGATCTGCCCGGCAACGATATCGACATCGTGCTTGATCAACTGTGTGCAATGGCCGATTTCCAAGCCATCTATTTCCTTTGGCGCCCTTGCCTTCCGGATGCCAAAGACGATTTAGTCTTGGAGCTTGCCGTCGCGGCGCAAGCCTCACGGATCGTGACATTCAACGCCAAGGACTTTCGCCCGGCGTCCCTGTTCGGTATCGATGTCATATCTCCCAAGACCTTGCTGGAGGAGCTATCGTGACGACCATCAACCTGACCCTTCCCAACTCCCTGCAGCGCCACCTTCAGGAGATCGCCGATCAGGAAGGCGTTCCTGTGGATCAATTCGTCGCCACGGCCGTAGCCGAGAAGATTTCCGCGCTCACCGCGGAGACCTACCTTCGCGCCCGAGCGCAACGCGCGGATGCCGATGCCTTTCGAGCCATCCTCGATCGGGTCCCCAAGCGCACACCACTGCCTGGAGATGAATGATCGCCATCGACCTTCGAGGCAGTAACAAACCAGGAACGAACATGGAATCCGTGAAGGCCCCGAAAAAGCTGATCGAAGTCGCGTTGCCCCTCGACGCCATCAACGTCGCGGCGGCGCGCGAGAAATCGATCCGGCACGGCCATCCGAGCACCTTGCATCTCTGGTGGGCGCGACGGCCCCTGGCCGCGGCGCGGGCGGTGATTTTCTCGCAGATGGTCAACGACCCGTCATGGAAGTGGGAGCTGGAGCATCCCGGCGAAATCCCGCCGGGCAACCTCAAGGCCAGTTGGGCCGCGAGCCGGAAGCGCCTGTTCAGCCTGATCGAGGACCTCGTGCAGTGGGAGAACACTACCAACGAGACCGTGCTGGAGAAGGCCAGATCCGAAATCCGCAAGTCCTGGCGGGAAACCTGCGAGATCAACAAGGACCATCCGCAGGCCTCGGAGCTGTTCGATCCGGACAAGCTGCCCGCCTTTCATTATCCCTTCGCGGGGGGCGGCGCCCTGCCGTTAGAGGCGCAGCGGCTCGGGCTTGAGTCTTACGCGAGCGACCTGAATCCAGTCGCCGTCCTCATCAACAAGGCGATGATCGAGATTCCGCCGAAGTT
>REDK01000017.1 GCA_007693535.1 Chromatiaceae bacterium | reverse complement strand
AGAGACGCTCTCTAACGGGTATTAACCCTTTCATGGCGCGCGGTGTTCGAGCAACTTTTCTGTTCGAACCAGAGACCCGATCTAAAGGGGATTAAGACATCGAGGCCCATGTGCACGCCTCCTTTGCCTGCGGTGCGAGCCAGAGACCCGATCTAAAGGGGATTAGCACCGTGTTAGGTATCAGCACGCTGCCCGCTCTGTAGGGGACATTCATCTGTACCCTCCGATGCCAGACACAACAACGCCCGCGGCCGCTCCGGCGACCGCGGGCGTTGAGCTGTAACGCTGAGCAGCATCCGTGCGCCGCTGCTCACCACGGCGGCCGCTGCTGATGCTTTTCCCGGAACACCAGACGCGGCTGCGCAGCATGGGGTGCGGCGCGGCCGCGTCGTCATCGGTCTGATCGCGGCCGCGCTGGCCCGCCCCACCGGTCAGCTGTCGGTCGCTGTACCCCATTCGGGCGAAGCTGTGGCCAGCCGGCTGGCGGCAACTGGCCGATGCTGGGACGCTCACGCACCCACCGCTGAGATGGCAAGAAAGCTTGTGCGCAGGTTTGGAAGCGGCAATCCGGCGCGTCAACCGTCAGGCGGGGAGCCGCCGGCAGGCCAGCGGGACCGGCGTTCCAGGCCCAGCGGTGTCAGATCAGCGCCGGGATCAAACCGACGGCGGTCCGCTGCCAAGTGCTGGGCGATCCCCGTGGCCCGGCCCACCGGGTCGTGTGGGTTGCGATGCGCCATCGCCGCCGCGAGATTGGCGCCCCGCGGCGACGTCGAAGCGACGCCTGGCTTAGCTGATCTCGAAGGTGGCGCTCTGCGGCCGGTGGTCGCTGGGTACCGCCTCGCGGCCCTGCTTGCTAGGGTCGAGTGCCGCGGCAAAGGCTGCATGCTCGATGCGCGAGTGCCGCAATGCTCCCCAGTTGAGACTCGGCGAGACAAGGATATGGTCAAGCAGCAGCGGACGGTCGGTGATGTTGTCGATGTAATCGTCGAACCGGGCAGTGTAGTTCTCGCTTTTCAACTGGCGGTCGATGAACGTGTGACGCAGCATCTGTTGAGGATGAAATGGGCTGCCGGAGACCACGGTTACCACGTTGTTGATGAGATAGTGTTCCTCGAAGAAGTCGATACCGGGGCCGTCATTGAGGTCGCCGGCGACAATAACCCGCGCCTCACTATCGGCATCGAAGAGCTGATCGATGATTTGACGCACGCGCCTCAACTCTGCGGCGATGCGTCGACGGTTGCGCACTGCCTGTGCGATGAACTGCGGGCGGGTCGCCTCGTTCTGCCACAGCCGCCGACCGCCGTGGATGTATTTGGACTTGGTATGCAGATTGATCAGGATGACCTCGCGGCTGCCGATGCGCACGCTGGCGAGCAGGGGCTCGCGGGTGAAGGTGTAGCCCTCAATGATCAGATCGCCGGTGACATCGACCGGCCAGGACGCCGTGTAATCAAACGGCGCCTGATCTGGCCACAGCCGGCGCGCCTCATTGATGCGCCCGCCGCGCTTGACCAGCGTATACAGTCGCTGGCTACCATTGCCGGCGGGGCCAAGGATATCGAAGTCGCCGTTGAGATGATCAGTGACAAACAGTTCCATCTCACCGAGCCGACTCGGCCCTTCTTGGATAGTGACGACATCCGGTGCCAGTTGTTCAATGACACTCGCCACCCGTGCGGCGAGGCCTGCAACATCAGTGATGCCCCGTCCCGGGTTGTCTTGCCGCCACGCGGGCGCGCCCGCGCTGATCGGTGCGAACCAATCGTTCATCCATTCGATGTTCCAGTTCACGAGTTTCATGCGAACCCTCCGCCGGATTCGGCAATGGGTGATGGACCAGTCATCTTCTGAGCAGGACCGTGGGCAATGCCGCCTATCATGGAGGTGGCGGCCCGAGCCAGCGCCAGAGCCGTCCGCGCCGATAGGTCGTTGCGAATTCGCCGAAATCGGCCGGGCCGAACGGGCGGTAGCCGCCGGAGAGCACGCCAACGAGCCGCCCGCTGGCATCATAAAGGCCGGCCCCACTGCTGCCGGCGGCGGTGCAGCCGGTGGCCCAATCGATGCGCAGCAGATGGGTCGACCTAGGCTCGGCGTCCGCTTCGCAGAGATCGACCTCCGCGCAGTGAATCGACTCGATTAGAGCGCCGCGAGCGTAGCGATTTGGCTGGCCGCGTGGACGATGCAGAGTGATCAGCGGCGTGTCGCCGGACACCGGCAGAGTGCTCCAACCAGCCAATACCACCCCGGTTGGCGGCGGTTGACGGAGGCGCAGGAGGCTGGTGTCGGTGTGCGGCAAGGTATAGCGCAACGCAGCCGCCCCAGGAGCGCTCACCACCCCGCTTGCAGTCAGCCAGCCGATCGCGAGACTAGCCGCCTGGGCGGGCGTGGATACGCAATGGGCGGCGGTCAGCAGATAGGGGGTGAAGGTGGGCGGAGTGCTGTTGAGCAAGACGCCGGTGCATACGCGTGAGGCCCCGTCCGGATCGGTCACCAGCAGCCGCACGGTGGCGCGTGCCAGCACGGTGAGGTCTTGCGATGCGGGGAGCGGCTTGGCGCAGCGGGCAGGCCGATCGAGATCGGGGTCATCTGTGGCCCACGGCCAGCGGGCGAGGTGAGAGAGGCGCGGCAGCCGCAGCTTGGCGGGCGCTGACACCCCGGGCGGCAGGAGGATCTCCAGGGTGATGCTGTCTCCAGCCACGGGCGGCGACCAGTAAACGCCGGCCGCCGTTGCCCCCGCGATCTCAGCGCCGCTGATCGCCTCGGCCTGGGTGTCGGCGCGCCCGAACAGGCGCAGGCTCGCGCTGGCCGGCAGCTGGCTGCGGGCGAGGGAGACGCGCAGCCCCACCGCCCCCGGCGCATCGATCCGCACGCCGAGCACTGCCCCACCGTCCGCGCTTGGCCACCAGTCGCCCGGCGTAAACACGCGCGCCGGCAGCGCATGGCCCCTGCCGATGTGCTGCGCGTCGGGTTGCTCGGCGACGGGGTGGCTGCCCACCAATCCTGCAGCGGGCCTCGCGGGGATTGCGACGGTCACGACTTCGGCAGGGGAGAGCAGCGGCGGATAGCGCGAGGGCGGCGGTGCGCCGGCATGGCTCGGCAGCTCAATGGAGCGGATCGCCACTGGCGGCGGGGCCGCCAGCAACGCGCCGCCACTGACCAACGCCGCCACCGCAAAGACTGCCCGCGCCTCACGCATCACCCGCTCCAACAGCGCCGCATGCCCGCCGACCGCGGCCACATCCACGAAGCTGTTCCCCAGCACTCAGTCTAGTTCACGCCGCGCCTGCTGCCCATCAAACCGGGTCGTCGCGGCAGTGCTAGCATAGAAGGCCTCGCGAGCTGTCAGCGCGATCTGTGTGTTCCGTCATGTTCGACCCACTGTGCTCGGTACCGGCCGCGCCGGATCTTGCCTGGTTCGACGCTGGCGAGGCCGCCTATCAGGCGCGCCTCGGCGTTCCGCTGGCCTATCCCCCACTCAATGATCACGCCGCCCAGCGTGCATGGCTCGCCGGCTTTGCCGGCGCTTGGGCTGGCACCGACGACCCTCGCCCGGTTCTTGAGGCCCTGAAGCCTGCCTTGCGCGAGCGCGGCACGCTGCTGGCCCAGCTACTGAAACAGCACGACCCGGCTTGCTGGTTGCACTGACCCGCACCCGCCTGGCCACCCTGCCACCAGCGCTCAGCACTGCCCCGGCGCCCCGGCTGCACGCCAATTGGCTGCCGGGCGCACCCCTCGCCGGAACGGACGCGCTCCCGGCGCGAACCCAACCGCAAAACGGAGTCCCGAGACGCTTCGCCCTCCCGCGCTGGCGCGCGGGACGGCTACGCTGGCCCGCTCCGAGCGGGCCGGCTTCCTGCAAGAGACGGCCGGCATCCGTGCCAGCCGCGCGCGGGCGGCCGCGACGGTTGCTCACCGGCCCCCGCCGCGGGCGGCGTGGGTCTGCTGCCCGCGGTGGCGCTGCGCTGGGGAGGCGCACCGCGCAACCTGTTGGCATGAGCGACCGGCGGGAGGCCGGGAACCCGAAATGATGCGTGTGGAGCCGTGATGATCCCGGAGGCCGTGGCCGCATGAGCGGTCACCACCGAAGGACGGCGTCGAAGCACGAACCACCGGGAGGCCGTGAAGGCTCGCACGACGCGAGTCAAGCGGATTCACCGGGGGACTCCAAACGGTGTTGGTCACGGTTCGCCGCGCCCGAGGCCGCTGCGCTGGGCCCGGAGCAAGCGTGTCCGTTCTGCGCCGATGCTGGCGTTGCGCAGCAGCACCAACAGGCCGACGTACCCATCGAGGGTGAGGCCCTCCTCGCAGTCGAGCGAGGCGAGCGCTGACCATTCCTCCGGGCGGATCGCGAGCGCGTCAGCCAGCTCGCGGGCGCTGGCGAGATCGCGCAGACCCGGCGCGCAGCTGTAATCACTCAAGATGGCTGTCGGGCTGTCGCAGGCCTGCTGGTAGCTGGCCCGCGCCTCATCGACCCTGAGCGCTGCATCTGGCAGTCCCAGCTGATCCATCCCCAGCAGCCAGTCGGCCGACACACCGAGTAATCGCGCCAGGCGCTTGAGCACATCGACGCTCGGAGTCCTCTGTCCCCTCTCCCACTGACCCGGCAGGCTCTTGGCGACACCAAGCTGCGCTGCGAGATCGATCTGTTGTAGACCGCAGCGCAGCCTGGCCGCGCGCAGCCGGCCAGCATCGATGTCTGATTGGGACATTAAGGATCGCGGATCTGGTGTGTGTACCTGGATGAGTTTCACTGAAAGTGGTTTTTCGCGCAACCGCAGCGCCAAGCGCTGTCGGCCAGTGGGGTGGCGGGCCATAAATGCGCTATGAGAAGCACACAAACAGCACCTAGTGTATATTCAGGGCACCCTGAACAGTCGGAGCATCCCCATGGGACGCCGCAGCAAGACGTTGGCAGCAATCCCCGACGTGCCGTTCATCACTTTGAGCCTTGACGAGCAGTCACGGTGCCTGGCGACCAACCTCCAGCGCGCCCGCCAGCGCGCCGGCCTGACACGCGAGGATCTATCAAAAATGGTCGTGCCGCATCTCGGGCAACCGCTCAGCGTGTCGTTCCTGGGGGCGCTGGAGCGGCAGGAGCGCACCCCGAGTGTGCAGACCCTGCTAGCGATAGCGAAGGCGCTGGAGATCCCGCCCAGCGCGCTGTTTGCGCGACCGCGCGAGCGGACAAAGGCTCCGCAGGCAGCGGCCTAGGGGACGGGCGATGAGCTATCGCCTCACAGATTGGGCGCTCGATGTCGAAGGCATCACGCCGACACAGAAGCTCGTGCTCGCAGTCTTAGCGCGGTACTGCAACGGCGTCAACGGCAGCGCCAAGTGTTGGCCGAGCATGGCGACGCTGGTCGAGAAGACTGGCTACAGCGACCGCGCGATTCAGAAGGCCCTTGCCGCGCTCGAAGATCGCAGCCTGCTCAAGCGCCGTCTCGGAGCAGGGAAAGCGACGACCGTCTATCAGCTCGCCGGGCGCGAAGGGCTCTCAACCCCTGCGCCTGGCCACCCACCCCCGAACGACGTTCACCCCACCCCCGAACGACGTTCACCCCACCCCCGAACGAC
>REDK01000013.1 GCA_007693535.1 Chromatiaceae bacterium | reverse complement strand
GAAACTCTTGGCGCAAGCGGCAGGCGGCTCTGGGGGCTCACCTTAAAAGGGCTGCCATACGCATCCTGAAAACCGCGGTGTCCGAGCAGGCAATGGCCGCCCTCGATCGCCGCCATCATCGCGCGCCCGCAAGAACCCTGAAAGGTCCACGCGCCTTCATTGATCGCGCGCTGAAGCGTTGCATAGTGGGCCGCTTCGTCGGGCGCGTCCTGATTCTCGATCGTCAGGGCTTCATCCAAGGTCAACATGCTTGTTTCCTCATGTTCGGTCGGGCTTGGGGTCGGTGGCCGCGGTAGAGTTCGCGCCGGTGGCCGATGTTCAGCGCCAGCAGGTCACAGCGTCCGCGATCCGTGAGCCTCCTCTTGGCTCGTGAGGCGCATTTCCCTGCTACGATAGTCGATCTCTATGACGCTGACACAATGCCATATGACTAGCGCGCCGCCGATGACCGCAACGGCGGGGTGCTGGAACGGATCGACATCGGCCGACGCTTCAAGAACGACACCGAGCGGCTGGAGAAGCTCGTCGAGAGGTACACCAAGATGACCGCGCCCAAGACCTTGCCCGTAGCTCCGGCCATCGTGGCACGTGGCGCAGAGCGCCACGGGGCATGCGTGACACCGCAGAGCGGGTGTCACGAGCGACTGATGTTTTGGGTGGCCGGTCTTACGAGCGAGGCCCGCGCCCAAGGGTCGACGAGATCAGGCAGGCCAGCTCGTCGGGGCAGGCGGAGGCGCGGAGACCCGGACCTAGGCAACGCGGGATGATCAAGGCCATCCAGGACAAGATCCGGGCGCGTCTGTACGAGTTTTCCAGACATGCACTGGATCAGAGCATCCGCCGGGACATCAGCGTCGCGGAGTTCGAGGATGCGATGTTGAGGGCTGCGGCGATCATCGAGGACTATCCGAACGACAAGTACGGTCCGAGCTGTCTGATCCTTGGCGTTACGCATGCGGGGCGAGCCCTCCATGCGGTTAGCAGTTATCCCAGTCGACCGCTGCTGAAGGTCATCACCCTGTATGAGCCCGATCCGGCGCTGTGGATCGATGCCCGGATCAGGCGCGACGCATGATGAAGGAGCGCATGATGCAAGAGACCATGATCGAAACGACGGTGAACTACACCATCGAGTACCAAGGCCAGCTCTATCTCATCGAGCAGGTCCCAGCGCGAGTCTGCCAAGAGACGGGAGAGGAGTATTTCTCCCCGGAGACCGTCGAGCATATCCATGCGTTGATCAAGAGCGGTCGACCGCCAGCGCGTGTGATTGGCACGCCTGTGTATCGGTATGCCTGAGACCATGACGACTCAAGCTCGCGTTAGGCAAGTCCCCTCGGTCTCCGTGACCTACGCCGGCAACGGCAGCTCGACAAAGTCCAACGAACTGGGCATGCGCCCGATGCAGGAGCGTGCCTTCGAGAAACGCGGTGAGCAGTACCTGCTGATCAAGTCGCCGCCGGCCTCGGGCAAGAGCCGGGCGCTGATGTTCATCGCACTCGACAAGCTCCACAACCAGGGGCTCACGCAGGCGCTCATCGTGGTGCCGGAGAAGTCCATCGGCGCGAGCTTCAACGACGAGCCACTCTCCCGGTTCGGCTTCTTCACCGACTGGCAGGTGCCGCCGAGGTGGAACCTCTCCAACGCGCCGGGGGAGGACGGCGGTAAGGTGAAATCGGTGAAGGCATTCCTCGGCAGTGATGACCGGGTCTTGGTCTGCACCCACGCGACCTTTCGCTTCGCCGTCGATCAGTTCGGCGTCGAGGCGTTCGACAACCGTCTGATCGCGGTCGATGAGTTCCATCATGTCTCGGCGAACCCGGACAACAAGCTCGGCGCGCATTTGGGGCAGTTCATGGCGCGCGATCAGGTGCATCTGGTGGCGATGACCGGCTCCTATTTCCGAGGCGATGCCGCGGCGGTGCTCGCTCCGGGGGACGAGGCCAAGTTCGACACCGTCACCTACACCTACTACGAGCAGCTCAACGGCTACCAATACCTGAAGCAGCTCGACATCGGCTATTTCTTCTACACCGGGTCCTATGCGGACGATCTCCTGAAGGTGCTCGACCCGGCCGAGAAGACGATTGTGCATATCCCGAACGTCAACTCCCGCGAGAGCACGAAGGACAAGATCCGCGAGGTCGAACACATCATCGAGGAGCTGGGCGAGTGGCAGGGCACGGACCCCTTGACCGGCTTTCAGCTCGTCAAGACGCCAGCAGGCCGGATCCTGCGGATTGCGGACCTGGTCGACGACGACCCCACCAAGCGTGAACGGGTTGCCGCGGCGTTGAAAGACCCGGCGCTCAACCAAGATCGCGATCACGTCGACATCATCATCGCGCTCGGCATGGCCAAGGAGGGCTTCGATTGGATCTGGTGCGAGCATGCGCTCACGGTCGGCTATCGCTCGAGCCTGACCGAGGTGGTGCAGATCATCGGCCGTGCCACGCGCGATGCCCCCGGCAAGACGCGGACGCGCTTCACCAACCTGATCGCCGAGCCCGATGCCTCCGAGCAAGCGGTGACCGAGGCGGTCAACGACACGCTCAAGGCCATCGCCGCCAGCCTGCTGATGGAGCAGGTGCTCGCGCCCCGCTTCACCTTCGTCCCGAAGACCCCCGAGAGCGGTCCCCGTGAAGGCTTCGACTACGGCGAGCAGGGCTATGATCCGACCAAGGAGAATGTCGGCATCAACGAGGACACGGGGCAGTTCCAGATCGAGATCAAGGGCCTGGCGCAGCCGAAGACCAAGGAGGGCGAGCGCATCTGTCAGCAGGACCTCAACGAGGTGATTGCCGCCTTCGTGCAGGACAAGACCACGATCGAGCGCGGTCTGTTCGACGAGGAACTGGTGCCCGAGGAACTGACGCAGGTCCGGATGGGGAAGATCATCAAGGACAAGTATCCGGAGCTTGATGCAGAAGACCAGGAGGCGGTGCGACAGCATGCCGCCGCGGCGCTCAACTTGACCCAGAAAGCCAAGGAGGCTGCGGTGGAAGGCGGTGGCGCCGACGGTGACTCGGCAGGACAGGGTGAGTCGGAGAAGAGCGCCAACACGGCCTTCATCCAGGGTGTGCGCAAGTTCGTGATGGATGTGCGCGACCTCGACATTGATTTGATCGACCGCATCAACCCCTTCGGCGAAGCCTACTCCATCCTGGCCAAGACCATGAGCGAGGAGAGTCTGAAGCAGGTGCAGGCCATCATCGCCGCCAAGCGTGTGCAGCTCAGTCTGGAGGAAGCCCGCGATCTCGCAAAGCGGGCGCTGAAGTTCAAGCAGGAGCGTGGTCGTCTGCCATCCATCACATCCCCGGATGCCTGGGAGCGACGCATGGCGGAGGGCGTCGCCTTCCTGCAGCGCAAGACGGCGGAGGCGCAACGGAATGGATGAGTTCTCCGATCTCGAACTGCTCGATGCCTTGGGTATCGAGATCACGCCCGAGCAGCAGGCGGCCCGCACGCCGCGCGAGGAGCGCATCATCGCGGGGTTCGAAGAGATTCAGCGCTTCTACGAAGAGCATGGGCGCGGTCCCCTTCATGGTGAAGACCACGACATCTTCGAGCGCGTAACCGTTCACGGGCTCATGAGCCAGCAGCAGCGAACCCTGTTGGGGCTGGACTCAGAAGCCAGAACCGGCTACTGTCGGGACCATGCACCCGATCATGGTCACGATCCAAGGCCGGCGCTGCGCGCCTGACCTCGGTGTCATCGAGCGCCTGCTCGCAGAGCACCCCGACTGGGGGCGAAGCCGACTCTCGGTGGCGCTCTGCGAGCAGTGGAACTGGCGCGCCGCCAATGGTCAACTCAAAGATATGGCCTGCCGCAGCCTGCTCTTGCGCTTGGAACGCTCGGGGGCGATCCGGCTCCCGCCGCGGCAACGCAAATCGCCCAACGGCTACCGCAACCGCACCTCGCTCTGGGTCCCTCATTGCCGCGAGCCCATCGTCGGCGGGCTGAAGGATCTGACGCCGTTGCAGATCAGCTGCGTGGAGAACGCCAGCGACCAAGACCGGCTGTTTCGTTGTCTGCTCAGCACCTACCACTACCTGGGCTTGCGCAACACCGTGGGCGAGTCCCTGAAGTATCTGGTGCACAGCCGCGACGGCCAGCCCGTGGCCGGCCTGCTGTTCGGCGCCGCGGCCTGGACGTGCCGCGCGCGCGATGCCTGGATCGGTTGGGGTGTCTCGGCGCGCAAGCGCAATCTGCCCTTGGTCGCGAACAACACCCGCTTTCTCGTCTTGCCCTGGGTCCGGGTGTCGCACTTGGCCAGTCACCTGCTCTCACGCATCGCGCGGCGCATCCAGGCCGATTGGTGCGCCAAGTATCGCCACAGCCTCCACTGCCTGGAGACCTTCGTCGACACCAGCCGCTATCGCGGGGTCTGCTATCAGGCCGCCAACTGGCAACGGGTCGGGGAGAGCAGCGGGCGGAGCCGCAATGATCGCCGGCATCTCCTGCAGGTGCCGAGAAAGGCCGTTTACCTCTACCCGTTGAGCCAGCGTTTCCGCGCCCACCTGTGCGATGACACCTGAGCAGGCACAGGCGATCTATGCGGCTGGCGAGCAGGCGGTCATCGAGTGCCTGTGCGCGCTCGATGCGCAGGCGCAGGCCGCTCAGCAGAAGATCGAGGCGCTGCAGCGCAAGCTCGCCCAGCGGGAGAAGAACGCCTCGACGTCCAGCAAACGCCCGTCCTCCGATGACCTGACGAAGCCGAAAAAAGGCGCCAAGCACAACGCTGAGGGCCAGGGCAACCGGATCGGCGGTCAACCCGGTCACCCGAAACACACCCGTCCCGCGTATCCGCCCGAGACCCTCTCCAAGGTCCACGAGCACCGCTCCGGCGCTTGTCCGCACTGCGCTGGCCAGGACATCCTCTGGCTTGAGGATGTCCCGCCGCGCATCACCCAGCAGACCGAGATTCAGGAGGTCGTCGTCCTGCGCGAGGAGCATCGCGCCGATGCCTATTGGTGCGAGGGCTGTGGCAAGGTCCATGATGCCGAGTGGCCCGAGGCGCTGCGCAAGGAGGGGCTGTTCAAGGCGCGCCTGACGGCGTTAGTGGCCTACCTGAAGAACGTCTGTCATGCCTCCTTCTCGACTATCCGCAAGTTTCTCCGTGATGTCGTCGGCGAGACGGTCTCGCGCGGCTACCTGGTCAAGCTCATCACGAAGGTCAGCCAATCGTTGGAGCGCCCCTACACCGAGCTGCTCGAGCGCATCCCGCTGGAGGCGACACTCAATGTCGACGAGACCGGCCACAAGGACAACGGCGATCGGTTCTGGACCTGGGTCTTCAAAGCGGAGCTCTATGTGCTGTTTCGCATCGACAAGTCGCGTGGCTCGCAGGTGTTGATCCAGGTCTTGGGTGAGGAGTTCGCGGGCACCTTGGGCTGTGACTATTTCTCGGCCTATCGCAAGTTTATGAAGGACGTCGGGATCAGCGTGCAGTTCTGCATCGCGCATCTGATTCGCGATGTGAGGTTTCTCACCACCTTGCCCGATCTGCCGACCCAAATCTACGGCAAGCGGCTGCTCGGCGCGCTGAAGGCGCTGTTGCAGGTCATCCATCAGCACGAGGCGCTCTCCGAAGAGGCGTTTGGTGCCGCG
>REDK01000061.1 GCA_007693535.1 Chromatiaceae bacterium | reverse complement strand
CGCGGCGCCGAGCGCGCCGCTGGCGGTGTGGTCGGCCGTTGCGGCTGCGCGCGAGCTGCGCGCGGTGGTGGCGTGGCTGGCTGTGAACGGGGTTGGGGACGGCGTGGGGCGGGCGCCGGAGGCGGTGGCGGCTCATAATCACGCGCCTGTACCCGCTCGGCTGCCGGCACCGCCGCAGCGACAGCGGCGCCCGCGGGCAACGCCGATTGCACCGGCGGCGCAGCCCCGGCATCCGCACCCGCCTCACCGCCGCCACCGCCGGCGGCCCCTGCCATGCCGCCCGGTGGGCCGAGCTGGATGCTGATGGGATCGGTGACCTTCAGCGGCGCACTCCGCTGCACGGTCAGGGCCATCACCAACCCCAGGTGCAGCAGGACAGCGCCGCTCAGGGCTGCCAGCCAATGTCGAAGACGCAGTTCCACGATCGGTTCAGATGGGATCAAGCCGAATCGGATCATGCCACCGGGCATCAATCCGCCGGAGCAGTCAGCAGACCGAGCTCGGTCAGACCAGCCAGGCGCAGCCGTTCGAGGGTCTCGCGCAGCAGCGCGGCCGTCACCCCGGCATCCGCTTTCAGGACGATGGGCGGCGGTGCGTCGGGTCCAGCGCTGGATCCAGGCCCTGCTGGCGGATCGGCCTCCAGCGCTGCCGCGGCGACCCCCGCGCGCAGGAGGGCGTCTTCCAGCCGATCCCCGCTGACCAGCTCACCAGCGAGGGCCAGTCGCCCGTCTGCAGCCAGCAGCAGCTCCACCGGCGCCGGCAGGAGAGCGGCATCGTCCCGCGCCGTTGGTGGTGCGACCTCGAACGGGTCGGGGACACCGAGCTGCCCTGCGACCATGAAGAAGATCAACATCAGAAAGACGACATTGATCAGCGGGATCAGGTGATCCTCACTACGGGGGCGGGGTTGCGGGCGCGGCAATCTCATTGTAAATGCAACAGCGGAATGCCGGCAGCAGCCAGTTGCTCGAGCACCGCCACCAAGGGTTGCAGGGTCACCGTCGCGGCCGGCTCCACGATCACGGCCAAGTCTGGTCGCCGCCCCAGTTGGCGGCGCAGCGTCGCGGCCAGTTCATCGAGCCCCACTGGCTCGCCGTTGAGGTCAAGCGCGCCATCCGCCTGGATGCGCACCAGCAAGGCGGGCGGTGGCTCGTCGGCGGCCCCCGCGCTGCCAGTGCCGGCCAGGTTGAGCCCTTGCCAGCGCTGGAACGAGGAAGCGAGCAGGAAGAAGAGCAGCAGGATGAACACCACGTCGATCAGCGGGGTCAGGCTGACCAGCCGCCGTGACCGCCGGCGGGGAAGCTCAAGCCGCATAGCCGGACGCCGCGCTGGCCGAGACCACCGCCGGCTCCAGGGTCGGCCCGGCATCGCCACGCACTGGTGGCCCCGCCTGATGAACGGCCTGCCCAGACCCCGCGGCGGCTGGCACCGCGCTGGCGACCCGGCGGGTAAAGACCCGGGTCACCGCATCCTCCATCTCATGCCCACAGCGGTCCACTCGCCGCTCCAGCCAGCCGTGGGCAAGCACCGTGGGGATGGCCACGATCAGGCCCACCGCGGTGGTGAGCAGGGCCTGCCAGATGCCGCCGGAGAGGATCGCCGGGTCCACCTGGGAGCCAGCGATCTCCAGTTGCCGGAAGGCCTCGATCATCCCCAGTACGGTCCCGAGCAGCCCGAGCAAAGGGCTCAGGCTGCCAATGATCTCCAGGGCACGCAGATAGCCGCGCAGCTGCTCCAACTGGGCACTGGCCATCCGGGTCAGTTCCTCGCGCAGTTCCTCGCGGACCGCGAGCCGGCGCGACGCTGCCGGGGACAGATGATCCGGCCCCGCCCCGGGACGTCCGTCCGCGCCGTACTCCCCCTCCTGCAAGGCGCTGAACGCCACCAACAGCAGGCGGGCGGCCGGCTGCGGACGGTCGGTCACGGCAGCGATGGCGGCTGCTGGCTGCTGGCGATACCACAGGGTCAGGGCCGTCGTGATCGGGGCACGGTCGTTCAGGCGTAGGCGTGCGAACTGCCACAGCTTTAGGAGCACGATGGTCACCGCCACCAGCGACAGCAGGCCGAGCACCCCCACCACCGGACCGCCGGCAGCGAACAGTCCGGAGAGCTGCTCGACCAGCGATCCAAAGGTCCCGTTAAGACCGCTGACCAGGCTCATCGCGAAGTCGCCGGAGGGCTCGATCGCACTGTCGATGGCGCTACCGCCGACGGCGCTACCGCCGAGGTCGGCCAGTTCGGTCGGCAATGAGGCCGTCGTGGTGTCGATCACATCCAGGGCATCACTGCCGGCCTTGGGAGCCTCAGCGACCGAGCTGTCGTTGGAGTCTTGCATGGCGAAAACGTATCGGGATAGAGGTCTGGTCTGCGGGCCACCGTGCATATCGGGCTTGCAACGGCTGGCCGGCCGGACATGTACCTAGCGAAAGAGCTGCACATCGCTGCGGGACGACAGCTCCAGCCGCCGACGGCAATCGGCGACCGGACCATCAGCGCTGGCGCACTGCGTGACTTCGTTGACCAGGATGCGGCCCAGTGCCGAACACTGAAGGGTACCTACCTCGAACAGCTTCACGCTGGTGCGCGCGACACCGAGTGGTGCGGCATCGACGACCAGCCGACGGATGATGAAGCCATCGCTGTCGAACAGCACCAACTCCAGGGCCAACGCGGTCAACTCGTGACCAGACTGGTTGGAAAAGACAAGATAGGCGAGACAATCTTTATCCTGCTGCTCCAGCTTGTTCAGTTCGATGGTCAGGATCGGCCCCGCCGGCTCGGCAGCCTCGGCCTCGGCCTCGGCAGACCATGCCACAGTCGGCAGTGTGGACCACAGCGAAGCGGCCAGCATCAGGCCAGCTCTGACGAGCGGGATAGACAAGATGACGATCCTCGAAGCGGGAGCAGGGGCCGGACCAACCAGGCGGCCTCGCGAGTTAATGCGACTGATTATTATTATTCTTTACCGCCGAGTCAAGTCCGCGGGGGCACGAGATGGCACAACGACAACCCTGCAGAACTGGATCCTGCACGGCCTCTACGCGGCCTGAAACCACGAACCCGCACTAGGTCTGCGGCCACCTGGTCAAGCAGGCCGCAGCGCGAGCATCAAGGGCGAGCGCCGGCAGCCGGCGGGCGATCCGATTGGATCAATGTCGGGTTGGACCGCTGCAGCGATGTGGCGCCACATGGCGCCACACAAGCCGCCGCACCGAAGAGAGGTCGCGCTCAGGCCATTATCATCTGCGGGTCAGGTCAGGCTCAGGGCAGGGCCGCGATACCAGCCATGGCCTCGTCGTAGCGCGCACCCAAGGTCTCGCGCCAGCGAGCGACCTTGGCCCCCGCGCAGCCATCGAAGGCGCGCAACTGCTCCAAGAATTGCTGCTGCATCCGTGCCTGGGCGCTGCGATAGTCGCGTTCCGGGAACAGGTCGTCCTGCACGCCGATCACGGTGATGCGGAACCGGCTGGTCAGGGCCTTGTTGAGGTTTTCGGTACGTCGCCCGGATTGGTCGCTGCGGCAGCGGGCGTTGTAGCGGTCCAGTGCAAAGGCCGCTTCGACCGCATCCACCAGCAATGCGCGGGTCTCGGTGTCGAGCAGATCGGCAGCCAGCACCGGAACTAGCATCGGGGTCAGCCAGAGCAGCAGCCCCAGCCAGAGATGACACCGCCGACGCCGGCGCAGTGGGCGCCGAGTCGCGGTGTCGGTGGCGCCGGATTGCAGTGAAATCGTACCAGGCTTCATCAGGTCACTTCTAGGTGCGTCCGTACACAGGGATCGCGGCGCCGGTCACGCAGCGGGCCGCGGGCGAGGCCAGGAACAGGATCACCTGGGCCAGGGCCGCCGGCGGCACCCAGGTGTCATGTGCCTGATCCGGCATTGCGGCGCGGTTCTGCGGCGTATCCAAGGTGCCGGGCAACAGGCAGTTAACATTGATCCCGTTGTGTTTGTTCTCGGCGGCCAGGGTCTCGGTCAGGGTCACGACCCCGGCCTTGGCGGCACAGTATGGCCCCATCCCGGCCTTACCGGCCAGAGCGGCGCGGGCAGAGACATTGATGATCCGCCCACTGCCCTGCTCCAGCATCAGCGGCAAGACCGCGCGGCACAGGTGAAAAACGCTGCGCAGATTGAGGTCGAGCATCAGGTCCCAGGTGTGATCATCGGTCTCATGCAGGGGCGGCCCCATGCTGAAACCACCGGCGACGTTGGCTAGAACATCGATGCGCCCGAAGCGGGCGCGCACCGCATCGACTCCATACACCACCGCGCGTGGGTCCAGGAGATCGACCGCAAAGCTCGCAGCCTCCACTGCCTCGGGCAGATCCTCTACTACCCGCACTAACGCCTCCTCGTTGACATCGAACAGCGCCAGGCGTGCGCCCTGGCGGCCGAACAGTTCGGCGGTCGCCGCGCCCAGGTTGCCGCCGGCGCCGGTGATCAACACCACCTGGCCTTGGAAATCGCTCATGCTCGGACTCCCTCTGCAGGATTAGGGTCGGAATCAGGGTTGCACCCGCGGCCGGCGGGCTCAGAGCTTGTGAAAAAACCTCCGGCCGTCCCCGGGCGCGTCCGCAGTCGGTCGGCGGTTCTTTCGCAAGCGCTCATTGGGCGCCTGGCGCCGACCAACGTCGCCGAATGGCCGCAGCGCCGGCCGCAGCAGCCGCGCCGCGCTGGCGTCACCTGGTCTGGGCGCGGACCGGGCGCCGCAGCCTCCATGCGACCACGTCTGGATGCCTGTATCATACGCCCAGGTTTGTCTTGTCGGACAGGAGCATTGGCCAGCGAAATCCCCCCGGCGTGTCAGCGCCCGCGCGATCGCGCCGGTGCCTGGCGGGCGCGCCCTCTGGGCGTCTGTGGCCGCGGGCGATTAGCCGCGCGATGGGCCGCGCGATGGTCGGCGGGAACGCCGCTACCGGCCCCAACCCCCGGGCAGACCCTCGCGCCGACAACCAGCGCGACGACAGCGCCAGCGGGGCGCCCGCCCCCGCGGCAGGGTTTATCAGTATGCTGACCTGGCTGTTCCTGCTGCTGCCGGTCGCCGCTGCGTCTGGCTGGCTCCTGGCCCGTCGCGGCGAACGGCAACGGGGCGAGACCACCTGTAATGCCGATCCGGCCTTCTTTCGCGGCCTGAATTATCTGCTCAACGAGCAGCCGGACAAGGCCATCGATGTCTTCCTCAAGCTCGCCGCCGTGGACAACGATACGGTGGAGACCCACCTCGCGCTCGGCGTGTTGTTTCGCCGCCGCGGCGAAGTGGACCGGGCCATCCGCATCCATCAAAACCTGGTCGCCAGGACCTCCCTCAGCAGCGGCCAACGCGGCTTCGCGCTCTACGAACTCGGTCGCGACTACATGCTCGCTGGGCTCTTCGATCGCGCCGAGAGCCTGTTTACCGAACTGCTGGAGAACCGCCTGCAGCAGAAACGGGCGCTGCGTGGCCTGATCGAGATCTATCAGGCCGAGAAGGACTGGTCGCGCTGCCTGGAAATGGCCGAGAAGCTCAAACTGCTGACCGATCACGCCCGCGCCGACCAGCCCATTGCCACCGAGATCGCCCACTATCACTGCGAACTGGCCGAAGACTGCCTGCGCCGCGACGACACCGCGCCAGCGCGCAGCCATCTACTGGCCGCCCAGAGCGTGGACCCGGATTGCATCCGCTCCACCATGGTCCAGGCGCAGATGGAGATGGCCGGTGGCGACGCCGAGAGTGCATTGGTCCTGTATCGCCACCTCGCCCGCCGCGGTCCGCGATACCTGCCGGCGATGCTGCCGGGCCTGTTGGAGTGCTACCGGCGCCTGGGTCGCCAGCAGGTGGCGGCGGAACTCGGGGAGCTATTCCGCGCCCATCCCTCGCCACCCTTGATGTTGGAGTTGTCGGCGGCGATCGAGCGCGAGCAGGGGGCGCCAGCGGCGCTCGATTTCCTCGACGACTATCTGCGCGAGCATGCCGACCTGGTCGGGGTCGAGCGCCTGCTCGATCTTCGCCTGCGCACTGCCCCCGAGCGCGCCCGCACCGGCGACGGGACCCTGCTGGCAGTGATCCGCCACGTGCTGGCCCTGCAACCTGCCTACCAGTGCGAGCATTGCGGCTTCGAGGCGCGCGCCCTGCACTGGCAATGCCCGAGCTGCAAGTACTGGGGCAGCATCAAGGCGGTTGAGCCCGACCCAATCGCCGATCCCGCGGTGCTGAAACAGCGTCGCATCGCCTGACCGCCGCGATCCGCCGCGCTCGTCCCCGCCGGACCCGGCCAGTGCAGCCCGCACACTGGGCTGCCCCCGGGCCACCCCCGAGCCGGGGGCGATCCCTGTCTCATGCCGCCACACCGGTGGCCCGATCCCGCGAACCGAGATGCCGAGCCCAACCGACCCATCGATCATCGTTGCCCTGGACTTCTCCACCGCCAGCGCGGCCCTAGACCTGCTGCAGCGTCTCGATCCCGCCCGCTGTCGGGTCAAGATCGGCAAGGAACTCTTCACCCGCGCTGGGCCGGCCCTGGTAGAGACCGTCATCGAACTCGGCTTTCAGGTCTTCCTGGACCTGAAATTCCATGACATCCCCAACACCGCCGCCGCCGCCTGTGCTGCCGCCGCCGACCTCGGGGTCTGGATGGTCAATGTCCACGCCAGCGGCGGTCATGCCATGCTGCGGGCGGCACAGGAGCGGCTGGCCGCCCGCCGCGAGCGACCGCTACTGGTTGCGGTCACCGTGCTCACCAGCCTCGATGCCGCCGACCTGGCGGCCATCGGCTGCCCCGGCGATCCGCTTCAGCGGGTCCTGGCGCTGGCCACCCTAGCGCAGTCGGCCGGCCTCGATGGCGTCGTCTGCGCGCCGCTGGAGGCCGCCCCGGTGCGCGCCGCGCTGGGGCCCAACTTTCGCCTGGTCACCCCCGGGATCAGGCCGGCCGGCGCTGCCGGTGCGTCCACCGACGATCAGAAGCGCACCCTCGGGCCAGCCGCGGCCCGGGCGGCCGGGGCCGATTACCTGGTGATCGGCCGGCCGATCACCGCCGCCGCCGATCCCCTCGCGGCGCTGGCGGCGATCGAGACCGAACTGGCAGGCAGCGCAGGCTAGCCCGCACGCACTCGCCCCACCCGGCCCTATTTTCAACCCCCCCTCACACAGGAGTCGATATGGCTAAGATCGGCAAGGCCGTCTTCCCCGTCGCGGGCCTTGGCACCCGCTTTCTGCCCGCCACCAAGGCCAGCCCCAAGGAGATGCTCCCGGTGGTGGACAAGCCGCTGATCCAGTACGCGGCCGAGGAGGCCGAGGACGCCGGCGCCACGCACCTGGTCTTTATTACCGGGCGCCACAAGCGCAGCATCGAAGACCACTTCGACAAGGCCTACGAACTGGAATCGGAACTGGCTGCCGCCGGCAAGACCGAGCTGCTGGAGATCGTGCAGAACATCCTGCCGGAGCGGGTCAACTGCATCTATCTGCGCCAGGCCGAGGCCCTAGGGCTGGGCCACGCGGTGCTGTGCGCCAAGCCGGTGATCGGCCGCGAGCCGTTCGCCATCATCCTCGCCGACGACCTCATCTACACCGATGGCAAAGGGGTCTGCGAACAGATGGCAGAGGTCCACGAGCGCACCGGGGCCAGCGTGCTCAGCGTGCAGGAGGTTCCACCCGACGAGACCAACAAGTACGGCATCGTCGAGACCGAGCGCCAGGCCGACGGCAGCCTGCGGGTCATCTCAATCGTCGAGAAGCCGGCCCCCAATGATGCCCCTTCCAACCTGGCCGTGGTCGGACGCTATCTGCTCAACCCCGGCATCTTCGACAAGCTGGAACAGACCCGACCCGGGGCCGGTGGAGAGATCCAACTCACCGACGCCATCGCTGCCCTGTTGCAGGACGAGTTGGTGATCGCCCACCCCTTCGAGGGCAAGCGCTACGACTGCGGCAGCAAGCTCGGCTATCTGGAGGCAACAGTAGAGTATGCCTTGAACCATCCCGAGCTAGGGGAGGCCTTCCGCACCTATCTGCGGGCGCTGCAGGCCTGACGGTTTGGTGGGCCCCGTACCGTTGGTCGGCGCCTTCTTCATCGACCTGGCCAACGCCCTGATCATCCCGTTCTTCTTGCGTCACTGCTGAACGCGGGGGCACAGGCGCGTCCCACTGCGCTCTGCATGCCCCGGGTGCCGCCACTGGTGCGCATACCAGGGCCGCTGCTGCGCGCCATCGAAGTGCCGATGGAAACGCCGCTGCAGCATGGTTTGCTTGGTTGATGCCCGTGGGTGCTGTCGGCTAATCAAGGCGTAACACAAATGCGATATAACAGCCGCCGAGCCGTAGCGATGCTGGTGGCACCGGCACCGCGAACCATTCCCATTGGATTGCGCGCGCCAGCGGCCCCCGTCCTGCCCAATCGCTGAAACGCCAGTGAAACGGCCGGGACCTGACCGCCGCCGACGGCGCCGGCTTGCGTGCCGTTCCATCAGCAACCGCGTCCGGGATCATCCATGAGCCAATCGCCTATCGCCACTGTCCTCACCACCACCCTGGCCACGACCCTATTATTGGCCAGCACCGCCGCTGCCAGCGCCGAGCGTGATCGGCCTTACATCGTTGGCTCCTCCACGGTCTATCCGTTCGCAACCGCAGTCGCGAAGCGTTTTGCCGAGACGACCGGCCGGCCCGCCCCGCAGCTCGATTCCACCGGCTCCGGCGGTGGGCTTGCGCAGTTCTGCGCCGGCATCGGCGTCGCGCATCCGGATATCGCCAACAGCTCCCGCCCCATCAAACCCGCCGAGATCGCGGCCTGCATCGCCAACGGCGTCGAGGAGATCGTCGAGGTCCAGATCGGGTTCGACGGCATCGCCATCAGCAACTCCCGGCAGGCCCCAGCCTTCGCGCTGACTGTCGCCGACCTGTTTCTGGGCCTGGCCCGGGAGGTACCGGATCCCGCGAGCGAGCCCGACCGGGCCGCCCTGGTGCCGAACCCATACCAGCGCTGGCAGGCGATCAATCCAGCGCTGCCGGATCAGCCCATCCAGGTGATCGGGCCACCGCCGACCTCCGGCACCCGCGATTCGTTCGAGGAACTGGTCATGGATGTCGCTTGCGCCCAGTTCCCGGCGATCGCGGCCCTGCAGGAGGCCGATCCGGCGCGCTATCGGGCCGTCTGTCGGGCCCCGCGGGAAGATGGGGCCTTCATCGAGGCCGGCGAATACGACAATTTGATCGTGCAACGGCTGATCGCCGATGCCGCCCTCGTCGGTATTTTCGGCTTCAGCTTTCTAGACGCCCACGCCGACCAACTCCAGGGGGCGAGCATCGACGGCGTCGCGCCGAGCGCGGACAGCATTGCGTCCGGGGACTACCCGATCGCGCGGCCGCTCTTCTTCTATCTCAAGAAGGCCCACGTCGGGGTGATTCCGGGGCTGGAGGAATACGTCGCCGAATTCACCAGCGACGCGGCCTTCGGGGCAGACGGCTACCTGATCGAGACCGGTCTGATCCCGCTGCCGGCGGCGCTGCGCGAACAGGTCCGCGCCCGCGCGGCCAACCTGGAGCCGATGGCAATCCAATGAGGGCGGACCCACTGACGATGACGCCGCTGGAGCGGGTCGAGGGGCTGTATCAGGAGCTGGTCGATGGGTACGGCGACGGCGAAGAACGCGAGTTGCGTGCGGCCTCCAAGCTGTTGCTGATCGCCCTGCTCAAACTCAAACACCATGGCGGGTTCGGTTGGCAGGCCCTGGTCGAGGATTACATTCTCATGCTCGCGAATGATCCCCAGCGCTACGAGCGCATCCTGCAGGCCAACCGGGGGGAACAAAAGCCGGCGTGAAGCCGGTTGCGAGCCGGCCGCGGCGTCGGGACGACCGGGACAGCGAAGCCCGGCGCCGTTGTGCTGCCGGCGACCGCGTCCATCCGCCTGCCCACCGCGCCGTACCCGCTCGCCTGCGCATCAGCGTGCACCGCGCGCTCCCCCGTGGGGGAGAGGGAATCCCACTCGTTGAGAAAATCCCTCACCCCCCCCGGCCTCTCCCGCAGGGCGAGGGTCACCTGTGCGGGCAGGTGCCACTAGCGGTGGCGGTGCACTGGTTCGCAACGGATAAAAACAGGACCGCTTTCACCACGAAGAGCACGAAGGAGGGAATTTGACGAACTGTCGAACCGAGTGATTGGCTCTGCGATCGGGGTCCATCGCGAGCTTGGTCCGGGCTTGCTGGAATCCCACTATGGGCAATGCGCGGCGCACGATCTGAAACTCAACGTCACGCAGCTCAAGAATGGCATCAAGCGCTTCGTTCTATCACCCTTCGTGCTCTTCGTGTCCTTCGCGGTGAAAAGAATAACGGAATGCAGGCGGATGCTCGTACCTCGCGCCGCTGATGCCGGGCGTTCGGCGATGGCGGAGACGACGGGACGCCGTGCTCAGGCAGCGATGAGGAATTGTGCTGTCCCGCTCGCGCGCAGCAGTTGTGCGAGGCGCTGCTTGAGCTTCGGCACCCGGATCAGCAGGTCGAGGCCCTGTTTGCGGACATCCTTCACCAGGGTCGAGGGATCGAAATAGGCCTTGGCATTATCCACCGAGAGCACGAAAGGCGGCGCGCCTTCGCGCGCGAGCAGCGCGCTCATGATCAGGGCACCAGTGCGATGGTTCCCCTCCAGATAGAGCTGGGGGCGACTGAGCACATAGACGTAGGCCCCGGCCGCGCGCAACCAGACCGCGTCCTCGCGGTGGCGTTCGAGCCAACCGATCAGACCGCCGATGCCACCATCATCCTGGCCATAGAAGTGGCGTTCGGTCGCCGCGATGTGCGCGGCGAACTCCTCGCGCCGCTTAGGATCGACGCCGCAGAGGACGCGAGTATTGAGTTCGAGCAGCCATTGGGAATGGCCACGCGCGAATGGATCGAAGCCGCTGCCGAGGGCCGTATCCAGCATCCGATAGCCATGCAACAGATGGTCCCGCACCCGATCCGTCATCGGGTCGCGCGGAGTGCTCAGGGTCCGGTTGATCCGGTCGAAATCGGCTTGGACCGCGCGCAGCGAGGCATCGATCGCTGCCAGATTCAAGCGCATCGCAGACCTCTCGTGATGGTCAGGCGCGGCGCGACGTCCGACCGCGTGCTCGGTCGCGGGGGCTGACCGCGCGGGTGCGGCTGCCAACAGGGCCTGGTCGCGGGCGCGCGATGGGTGGCTCGCGAACCACCAGGCCGCGGATCAAGGTGCGCCAATCGTCGTCAGTACCTCCGTCGCCCTGGCCAGGATGTTGTCCGGCAGCGGGATGTAGCCGAGGGTCGCGGCGATCTCCTGTCCCTCGTTCAATCCCCAGGTCACCACCGACTGCAGAGCCGCGGCCCGCTCCGGCTCTGGGTAGCTCCCATAGAGCAACAGCCAGGACAGGCTGGTGATCGGGTAGGCGTGCGGCGCGTCCGGATCCGGGACGAAGAGCCGCAGATTGGCTGGCATCCCGGCCTCGGCGGCGGCCTCCAATGTGCGTCTCCCGCTGTCCGCGTCCGGCTGGACGAAGTTGCCCGCCTTGTTCTCCAGGGTCGCAATCGGTAGTCCCAGCCGGCTGGCGAAATGGTATTCGATGTAGCCGATCGAGCCATGGCTGATCTTGATCTTGTGCGCGACCCCCTCGTTGCCGTTGCCGGTCATCGCGCCACCCGGCCAGTTGAGGATAGTGCCGGTTCCCGGACCCTCGTCGCGCCAGGCCGGGCTGATGCTGCTGAGGTGGTTAGTGAAGGCGAAGGTGGTCCCGGAGCCGTCGCGGCGCACCACGGTCTGGATCAGTCGTGATGGCAGTTCGAGATCGGGGTTGACAGCGATGATCCGGGGATCGTCCCAGCGCCAGATCTTGCCGAGAAAGATATCGACATAGACATCGCGCGGCAGGCGCAGCTCCCCTTCGACCCCAGGCAGGTTATAGGCCAGCACGACCATGCCCGCGGTGGCCGGGATCAGCCTGACACCGCGTTCGACCTGGGCGATCTGCGCGTCCGACATCGCCGCATCACTCGCGCCGAAGTCGACCGTCTCTTCGATGAATCGGCGCACCCCCTCGCCGCTGCCGCCCCCCTCATAGATCACCCGTGTTTCGGTCTGCTGCGCGTTGTAGCGGCGAAACCAGTCCTGATACAAGGGTTCAGGGAAGGTCGCCCCGGCGCCAACCAGCTGCAGACCGCGAGGGGCCTCTGCCCCGGGGTCGGCTGACTCTCCGCCGCATGCCGTCAGCAGAATCGAAAAAGACACCGCCGTGGCGGTCCGAATCACCCCAGAACACCTGATCATGGCCGTCCTCGTCAACGCGATGTGATGGAACGCGCAGAGCGGTCGCAGCGCACACGGGTGCACTGCGGCCGGGTCAACTAAACTCGCCCGAGACATATTGCTTGGTCAGTTCTTCCTGCGGGTCTTCGAAGATCTGTCGGGTCGGGCCCATCTCGACCAGATAGCCGGTGCGCCCGCCGTGCGAGATATCGACCCCGAAGAAGGCGGTGGTGTCGGCCACCCGCGTCGCCTGCTGCATGTTGTGCGTCACCAGGGCGACGGTGAAGCGCTCCTTCAGTTCCAGCATGAGCTGTTCGACCTGGCGCGTCGCGATCGGGTCGAGGGCCGAGCAGGGCTCGTCCATCAGCAGCACGTCGGGTTCAGTCGCAATCGCGCGCGCGATGCACAGGCGCTGTTGTTGCCCACCCGAGAGCGACAGCCCGCTCTTGTTCAGCTTGTCCTTAACCTCCTTCCAGATCGCGGCCCGTTCCAGGGCCTTCTGGACCCGTTCCTCAAGGTCACCCTTATAGCGATTGAGCCGCAGCCCGAAGGCAACGTTATCGAAGATGCTCATCGAAAAGGGATTCGGCTGCTGGAAGACCATGCCAATGTAGCGTCGCACCACGACCGGGTCGACCTTCTTGCCGTAGACGTCCTGTCCGTGGTACTTCACATGGCCCTCGAAGTGAAAGCTCGGGATCAGGTCGTTCATCCGGTTGAGGCTGCGCAGCACGGTGCTCTTGCCGCAGCCCGAGGGGCCGATGAAGCCGGTGATCTTGCCCTGCTCGATCGGGACATTGCTATCACGCACGGCGAGGAAGTCGCCGTAGAAGACCTTCTGCAGTTGGCAGTCGAGCACGGTCGCGCCGGCCGGGGTAAAGACTGCCGCCACTGGCGCCATCGTTGCAGCGGTTGCGCTCATTGCGTCATACCTCGTGTCAGGTTACACCTTGGATTGCCCGATGAGGCGCGCCAGGATATTGAAGACCAGAACGATCAGCACCAGCACCAGCGAAGCCGCCCAGGCGAGCTGGATCTGGTTGTCGAAGGGCATGGCGGAGAAGTTGTAGATGAGAATCGACAGGGAGGCGGTTGGCTCCATCAACTCGCTCATGAAGTAGTTATTGAAGAGCGCGGTGAACAGCAGCGGGGCGGACTCGCCGGAGGCACCGGCCACCGCCAGCATGATGCCGGTCAGGATACCGGGCAGACCGGTCGGCAAGGTCACCTTCCAGATCACCTGGCTGCGGGTACAGCCGAGGCCGAAGGCTGCGTCGGTCATCTTTTGCGGGACCTGCTTCATCGACTCCTCGGCGGCCAGGACCACGGTGGGAAGCATCAGCACCGCCAGTGCCACCCCGCCGGCCAGCGCTGAATAGCCGAAGCTGATCACCAGGACCCCATAGGTGAACACACCGGCGAGGATCGATGGGAAGCCGGTCAGGGTCTTGGCCACGAAGCGCGCGGTCTGCGCCATCCTGCTGTAGGGATCGAGGATGGCGAGGTAGATGGCCGCGAGCAGCCCGAGCGGGACACTGATCGCGGTCGCGATGGCCACCATCACCAAGGTGCCGATGATCGCGTTGGCGAAGCCGCCGCCCATCTCGAAGCCGGCTGGCGGCAAGGCGGTCAGTGCCTCGAAATCGAGTCGCGCGCCGCCCTCGGCCACCAGCATGATGATGACCGAGAACAGCGGGATGCTGCCGAGGATGGCGATGACCCAGGTCAGGCCGGTCAGGAGGCCACTGGTGAGCGCGCGCAGCTCGAATGGACGCCGCTCCAGGCTTAACCGCGGCAGTACGGGTGCGCTCGTGCTCAGGTCGATGTCGCTCATACCTTGCCCTCGAACTTGCGGACCGTGTATTGCTGGATGCCGAGGCCGGCAATATTGACCAGCAGGGTGATCAACAGCAGTACGACGGCCGCATACATCAGGGCCTGGACCTCGATCTGGCCAGCCTCCGGGAAGCTCGAGGCCAACAGCGAGGCCAGGGTGTTGGCCGGGGCGAACAGCGAGAGATTGATCTGGTTGCTGTTGCCGATCAGCATCGCCAGCGCCATGGTCTCGCCGAGCGCCCGGCCGAAGCCGAGTACCAGGGCGGCGAGGATGCCGGAGGAGGCGGTCGGCAGCATCACCTTGAGAATCGCCTCCCAGCGCGTGGTGCCCATGCCGTAGGCGGCCTCTTTGACCTTGTAGGGGATGCGCCGGAACGCATCGACGGTGATGGCGGCGACGGTCGGCAGAATCATGATCGCCAGCACCAGGGCCGCGGGGGCCATCCCCGGGCCACTGAGATCGGTCGCAAACAGCGGGATGAAACTGAGCTGGGCGTGCAGCCAGCCGGCCACCGGACGCAGCAGCGGGATGACCACGAAGATGCCCCAGAGGCCGTAGACCACCGATGGGATTGCGGCGAGCAGCTCCACGATGGTCCGAAACACCACCGCGAGGCGCGCTTCGATGAAATCCTGACTCAGAAAGATGGCGATGGTGACCCCGAAGACGCCGCCGAGGAGCAGGGCCAGCAAGGAACTGTAGAGCGTGCCCCAAATCTCGGGCAGGACGCCGAACTCCTGGGTCCCGGGATTCCAGGTGCTACCAGAGACGAAGCCCAGTCCGTGCTGGGCCATCGCCGGCAGGGCCAGTCCGCCGATCTCCCAGAGGATGAACAGCAGCAGGGCGATGATGAGACCGGCGCAGGCACGCGCGACCGCGCGGAAGAGGCGATCGCCGAGGTAGTCGCCCTCGGACGGCGGCCCGGAGATCGTGCTGGCCGCGCCGGCATGTTCGAATGGATTCAGGGCCATGGGTCAGACCTTGCCTTTCTGTGCGTCGCTGGGAATGGAGCCACCGCGGGCGGCGCGCGCCGGCTGGCGCGCGGCCGGTCCGATCGCCGGTCCTTACTGGATTAGTTGTGCGACCTTCCGCACGGTCTCCACCACGTTCTCAGGCAAGGGGATGTAGCCCATCGGATCGGCACTCTGCTGACCCTCGGTGAGGATGTACTCGACCAGATCACGGGCCACCCCGGCCTTGGCGGCATCCTGAGTCTCGGGAAACAGCAGCCAGGTGAAGCTGACGATCGGGTAAGCCTGATCACCGGTCGGGTCCGTGATCCAGGCGCGCAGATCTGGGACCTCGGAGCCGGGCAGATTGCCGCCCGGGAATTCGGCGGAGGCCAGGGCCGCGGCGCCGGTCTCAGCGCCCCCGGCGACAAAGTTGCCGGCCTGGTTCTCCAGCAGGGCCGAGGGCGAGTTGGTCAGCTTCGCGAAGCCGTATTCGACATAGCCGATGGCGCCTGGGGTCTGCCGGACGGTGGCGGTGACGCCGTCGTTCTTCGGCGCCCTAACGAAGGTGGCGCTACGCGGCCACTGCGGCGACTTGTCGTGCCCGACAGAGGCCTGGAACGATTCGCTGATGGCAGCGAGATGGCCGGTAAAGACGTAAGTGGTGCCGGATGAATCGGAGCGGACGACGACCCGGATGTCCTGATCGGGCAAGTCCACGTCGGGGTTGGCGGCGCTGATCCGCGGATCGTTCCAGCGGGTGATCTCGCCGGCGAAGATGGCGGGATAGACCGCGCGCGGGAGCCGCAGCGTCTCCACCCCGGAGAGGTTGTAGGTCAGCACGATCTCACCGGCGGTGACGGGGAGCAGGACGACGCCGTCTTTGACCTGGCCGATCTCGGCGTCGCTCATCGCGGCATCGCTGCCGGCAAAGTCGACCACCTGGTTGATGAAGTCCTGAATACCGGCACCGCTGCCTTTGGACTGGTAGTCGACCCGCATGCCCTTGTTGGCCTGACTGAAGTCCTTGAACCAGCGCGCGTAGAGGGGCGCCGGGAAGCTGGCACCGGAGCCCATGAGCCGGACCTCGGCGAGGGCGCCGGTCGCAAAGAGAGCGGCGGTCAGGCCGCCGACAACGAGCGCAGTTCTGAACAATGATGACAGACGCATGGCGACAGAGCCTCCGAAACGGCGAACAAAACCCGTGGTGTACTGAACCGGTGTACCAACCGGGGGAGATTGTCCGCAAAGTCTCCGCCAACCAAATGACATTGCCGTGATGTTTTAATGACGGTTGCGCGACCCCTCGATGACGAACCATGTTGGTACCCCACCAGGCAGGCATCGCCGGGTGGGGCCATACCGCTTCCCACGGCGGTCGCGACTGGCCAACGCCGTTCTAAGAGGAATCCCCCAAGTCCTCGATCCTCTGCCCCCATCGCCCTCGGTCTCCTCGCGCTGCGCGCCACCCGCCGGTGCGCACCGGTTCGCGACACCGGGCCAATCTGCCTGAATCGGCAGTACTCGCGCGCCATTGCAGACCACGCTGAAAGAACGCCGCACCCGGCACAGTCTTGCCGGTCAGTGCGACCAAGTCGCCCAAAACCCTGTCCTACTCAAATCGCCATGCGAGAGAAGCTTGAGCGCTCTTCCGATTGAGCACTGCTCCGCAAACGCGCAGCGCATTCTAGGAAAACCGACGCCCGACGATCTGCTCAAAGCCGTCAAGGTTGGCAAGATCAACGCGCCGGGTGGCTGGGCCTCGACGACCCAGGGTTTCGGTCAGCCTTCCGCGCGCTGTCGCTTTCCTGTATCGTTGGCGAGATTATTTGCGCGTTTTTCGTACGCGCCGGCGACGGCCTGCCGCAGCGGCTGCTGGCAACCGCGGCGTCTTGCAGGCGCTAGCGCCGCGCCGCTGCCGCCGGCCCCGCAACGACCGCTTCCCTGCCTGTGCTGCTCCCGCGCCCGCCCAGCGACCGTCCGTTGGGGCGGCTGGCGGTTGTCGCTTCCACGCTGATCTCACTGCCGGCTGTCTGGCCGGCGCTTGTTCCGTAGTTGACTCACGTATGAATGCGCTTCGCAAGGACTGGTTGTCCAATATACGCAACGATTATACGCAACGATCTGCTCTCGGGCCTGGTGGTGGCGCTAGCGCTCATCCCAGAGGCCATCGCCTTTTCCATCATCGCCGGCGTCGATCCGCAGGTGGGCCTCTACGCCTCTTTCTGTATTGCCGTGGTTACCGCCTTCTTCGGTGGACGACCGGGCATGATCTCCGGTGCCACCGCGGCCATGGCAGTGCTGATGGTGACGCTGGTGAAGGAGCACGGCCTGCAGTACCTTCTGGCTACGACGATCCTCACTGGCCTGTTGCAGATGCTCGCTGGCTGGTTGCAACTGGGCAATCTGATGCGCTTTGTCTCGCGTTCGGTCATCACTGGGTTCGTCAATGCGCTGGCGATCCTGATTTTCATGGCCCAGTTACCGCAACTGACCGGCGATCAGATGACGTGGCAGGTCTATGCGATGCTGGCTGCAGGCCTGGCCATCATCTATCTGCTGCCGCGGCTTACCAAACTGGTTCCGTCGCCGCTGGTCGCCATCGTCAGCCTGACTGCCGCGTCCATCCTACTGGAGCTGGACCTGCACACCGTGGGTGACATGGGGCAGATGCCGAACCAATTGCCGGTGTTCCTCCTGCCGGATATCCCGCTGACGCTGGAAACCCTGCAGATCATTCTGCCGGTCGCGGTCACCCTCGCGGTGGTGGGGCTGCTGGAATCGCTGCTGACGGCCACCATCGTCGATGATCTGACCGACAGCAAGAGCAATAAGAACCGCGAATGTATCGGCCAGGGCCTAGCCAACGTCGCCGCCGGCTGCATTGGCGGCATGGCCGGCTGCGCCATGATCGGCCAGACCGTGATCAATATCAAATCCGGGGGGCGCGGGCGGCTCTCCACCCTGGTGAGCGGTGTGGTCCTGCTGCTGCTGGTGGTCTTCGCCAATGACTGGGTGGCACAGATCCCGATGGCGGCACTGGTCGCGGTCATGATCATGGTCTCCATCGGTACCTTCAACTGGGCCTCGTTCCGCAATCTGCGCGAGCATCCGTTCGATGCTAATGTGGTAATGATCGCCACCGTGCTGGTGACCGTGTTCACCCACGACTTGGCCCAGGGTGTGTTGGTGGGCGTGCTGCTGTCCGGGTTCTTCTTTGCCAACAAGGTTGGTCGGGTGCTGTATGTTGGCTCCAGCTCGGCCCGCGAGGGACGCGAGCGGGTCTATCATGTGATCGGGCAGGTGTTCTTCTCCTCGGCCGACCCTTTCGTCAACGCGTTCGATTACAAAGAGGTCATCGAGAGGGTAGTCATCGATGTTAGCCGCGCCCACTTCTGGGATATTACCGCGGTCACCGCCTTGGATAAGGTGGTACTCAAGTTTCGTCGTGAGGGGACCGAGGTCGAGGTGATCGGCCTGAACGAGGCCAGCGCCACCCTGGTCAGCCGCTTTGCCCTGCACGACAAGCCCGCTGCCGTTGAGCAGATGATGGGCCACTGACCGGGAGCCGCCATGCAGAACGAACGCAAGGTATTGGCCTGTGTCGATCAGTCCCGCTTTGCCGACTATGTCACCGACACCGCCGCCTGGGCCGCACAGCGCCTGCAGGCACCGTTGGAGCTGCTACATATCATCCGCCGCCAGACCGGCCTGGTCAGCCGCCAGGATCGCAGTGGCGCCATCGGCTTCAATGCGCAGCAGAAACTGCTCAGCGATCTGTCCGATCGAGATGCTGCGCGCAGTAAGGAGGTCCGCGAACAGGGTCGGGTGTTTTTGAATCGGCTGCGCGAGCGTGCGCTGGCCGCGGGGGTAGCGGGGCCGGATATCCGCCAGCGCTATGGCGATCTCGAGGAGGTCCTGGTCGAGCAGCAGCCTGCGGTGCAACTATTCGTACTCGGGCGCCGGGGCGAGTCAGCCGAGACCACCCAGCGCGATCTCGGCCGCAATGTCGAGCAAATGGTGCGCGCCTTGAGCCGGCCGATCCTGGCTGCGACCGACAACTTCACCGAGCCCGAGCGGGTGCTGCTCGCCTTCGATGCTGGCAGCATGACCCGGCGTGGTGTCGAGATGCTGGCGCGCAGCCCGCTGTTTCGCGGCCTGCCCATCCATGTCCTGATGTCGGGCAACCCGCAGCGCGATGCCAACAAGCATCTCGACTGGGCGCGCGGTCAGTTGGAGGCAGCGGGCTTTGAGGCACCGACGGCGCTGATCCCCGGCGACACCGAGCACGTCATCGCCAATTACGTCAGGGATCAGGGTATCGACATGCTGCTGATGGGGGCCTATGGTCATTCGCCGCTGCGCAGCCTGCTGTTCGGCAGCAAGACCAGCGATCTGCTGCGGGCGGCCAAGATTCCGACCCTACTGCTACGCTGAGGTTGCCCGCCATGACCAGCGATTGGTCCCACCATCGGGCCCGGCTGCAGGCTGAACTCGACGAACTCGCCCGCCTGAGTGCACAGGCCGCGACGGCCGGGCGCACGGTCGAGCTTGATCAGACCCGCGTCGGGCGCCTCTCCCGCATGGACGCGCTGCAGCAGCAGGCGATGGCGCAACACACCCGCGCCCGCTACGAATTGCGCCGGCAACAGGTCGCGGCGGCGCTCGCACGTATCGCGGCCGGCCGCTATGGCCGGTGCTGCGAATGCGAGGATGACCTCCCCGCCAAACGCCTGGCCGCCGACCCGGCCGCGGTCTTTTGCGCCGATTGTGCTGCCGAACGCGAGCGGCACTGACCAGGCATGACCCGCCTATGATCCGGCCCCGTCCCCCGTCGAACCCAACCCAGCCACGGCTCGTGATCGGGTTGGGCTGCGACCGCGGCAGCGCCCGCGCCAGCCTGGAGCAGGCCCTCACCGAGGCGCTGGTTCAGGTCGGCGCCGAGCCAGCGCAGATCGCCCTGCTCGCCAGCATCGATCTGAAGGCCAACGAACCTGGCCTGCTGGCCCTGGCCCGGCACCGTGGCTGGCCGTTGCGCTGCTACCCCGCAGCCGCACTGGCCGCGGTGGCGGTACCGAACCCATCACTGACGGTGCGCCGCCACACTGGCACCGGCTCGGTCAGCGCTGCCGCAGCCCTGCTTGCGGCCGGAGTCACCGGCCCACCCTGGCCCGACCTGCTGCTGGAAAAATACCGGCGGCGCGACGCCAGCGGACGGCACGTGACCATCTCCATCGTGCGGCTACCGGAGCATGTCATGACCAACCTGGCCGCTATCCCCGCCAAGGTTCTGGCGCCCGGGTAAACCGAACGCCAGCGACTACCGCCCAGGCTTGCAGGCCAGCCCACCATGCAGGGTCGGCACCGCTGATCCCGCCCGCCGCGGTCTCGCGGCCGGGGCGACGAGATGCCCCTGGCAGCACCGATCTGTGCTGCCCCGCCCCCAGCAACAGCTGCCGACAACCCCTAATGACCGCACCGCCCCACCCATCCGACCGCACCCACGCCACCCCCCGCTGCCCCGCGGCCGACCCGCCCGCTGCCGGCGGCCGGCTCGCCGTGGTCGGTATCGGCCCCGGCGCGCTGGATCTGCTGACCCCGCGCGCGCGCGCCGCCATCCGCGCGGCTGACAGCCTGATCGGCCACGGCCGCTATCTGCAACTGATCGCCCCGCTGGTGCGCAACCAGCAGGTGCTGCGCCGCGGCATGACCGAGGAACTGGCGCGGGCGCGGCTGGCGGCAGACCTGGCCGGCGCCGGCCAGCGGGTCGCGCTGATCTCCTCCGGCGATAGCGGGATCTATGGCATGGCCAGTCTGACCTATCAGGTGCTGTTCCAGCAGGGCTGGCACCCAGGTGCCGACCCGGTGGTCGAGGTCATCCCCGGCATCAGCGCCCTCAACGCCTGTGCTGCCCTGGTCGGCGCCCCGCTGGGCCACGACTTCTGCGCCATCTCACTGTCAGACCTGCTCACCCCCTGGCCAGTGATCGCTCGCCGTCTGGCCGCCGCTGCCGCCGCGGATTTCGTGATCGCCCTGTACAACCCGGCCAGCGGTCGGCGGACCCGTCAATTGCCCGAGGCGGGCCGGCTGCTGCGCTGCTATCGCCCTGGCCACACCCCGGTCGCCCTGGTGCAGGGCGCCTATCGTCCGGATCAGCAGGTGAGCCTCACCACCCTGGACGCGCTCGACCGCCACCCCGTCGGCATGACCACGAGCGTGCTCATCGGCAACCGCCAGACCCAGGTCCGCGACGGCCTGCTGATCACCCCGCGCGGCTATACCGACCGCTACGCCCTGGACACCGGCGCCCCCTTCCCCGGCGAGACTGGCGGTCAGTCCCGCGCCGACGGCCTGGCCGGCTGGCAGGCCGCGGTACGCGCCAGCGGCCAGGATGCCACCAGCCTGGCCCACACCTGGGAGCTGCCAGTCGACTATCTGGCGGCAGTGCTGGAAGAGGCTCGGCAGGATGCGGTTTCGGGGGACTAGGGCGCGGCATCGCCGCCGGCGCCAACCGCCGCTCGCGCTCGGCGCTGATCGCCACCCCCAATCTGCGCAGGCTGCCACCCGCAGCGCGATGCTCCGCGGCAGCGCCGCTGTCCAGAGATCCCCGATGTCAGCCCGCCCCGTAGGCACGGAAACCGTGCCCACCTGCTACCGCCCACCTGGTGCGCGCGGAAGCCGCCAGCGGCCTGCACCGGCCCCCGCAACAGCCCCCGTAACAGCCAAGATGTGCCGGCCTAGAAGTGCATCGCCGCCGCCTCGCCCGCGCAGTCGCCATTGGCGCCAGCGCGTCGGTTGTGCCATGACAGCGCTGCCGGCGTCATGCCGACCAAACGCGCTGCGGGCTCGGCAACCGTGACCAACCAGACCCGACCTACCGACCCGGGTCTGCACGAGCAGGGCAATCGGTTCCCGCGCGGCGGCGCCCGGCCCACCTACCCGCGCGCGCCTGGTTGGTCGTGAACGCTGGCAACAACCTGGTTGGTGCATTGCCCGGTCTGTTCGAACTCGGCGAAGTTGCCAAGCGTCGTCTCGGCGATATTGCGCAACGCGTGATCGGTCAGGAAGGCCATGTGCGAGGTCAGGATGACGTTCGGGAAGCTCAGCAGCCGCACCAGTTCGTCGTTGGTCGGCACCTGTTCGGATAGGTCCTGATAGAAGTAGTCCGCCTCCTCCTCGAAGACATCGATGGCCAGCATCCCGATCTGGCCGGACTTCAGGCACTTGATGACCTTGTCGGTCTTGAGCAGCGCGCCGCGGCTGGTGTTGATGATGAACACGCCGGGCTTCACCAGCGGCAGGATCTTGTCACTGATGAGGTGCTGGGTCTGCGGTGTCAGCGGCGTGTGCAGCGTGATGATGTCGGACTCGCGCGCAAAGGTCGGCTGATCGACATAGCGCGCATACTGCTCGACCTCCGCATTGGGAAACCTATCGTAGGCCAGGATGGGGCAACCGAAGCCATGCAGGGCCTTGATCACCAGGCGCCCGATCTGGCCGGTGCCGAACACGCCCACGGTCTTATCGCGCAGCTCGAAGCCCTCGAGCCCGCCAATCTCGAAATTGAACTCGCGAGTGCGATTGTAGGCCCGGTGGATCTTGCGGCCCATCGTCAATATCAGCGCCAGCGTGAACTCCGAGACCGCATGCGGCGAATAGGCCGGCACCCGCGCCAGCATGATCCCTTGGCGCGCTGCCGCGGCGAGGTCGATCTGGTTATAGCCGGCACTGCGAGTGGCGATGATCCGCGTGCCATGGGCCACCAGGTCATCGATCACCGCGGCGTTGCAATCATCGTTGACAAAGATGCACACCCCGGTGTAGCCGCGGCCCAGGGCCAGGGTCTCCGGGCCGAGGCGCGGTTCCAGGAAGGTCAGGGCATGACCGAACGGCGCGTTGTACTGCTCGAAGGCATTGCGGTCGTAGGACTTGGTGCTGAATACGGCGATATCCATTGTTCCTCCAGTCGGTTGCGTGGACAAACCGGACGCGCCCATACCAGGGGCAGACGCTGTCAGCGGACTTACAGATCGAGTATCGTCCCCGCTCGACGATACCCCCGGGGCCCGGCACCTCTCGCCCCCGCGCCGGAGGACACCCGCAACCCCGCTCGCACGAGGTGGAACGACGCATCCTGCCCATGCAGGCGCGCTGGTCCTCGATCACGGCCCCCCAGTTCCCGTGGAAGCGTGAGACGCTCGACTGCCTGCCGGAGCGGCTCCCGGACGGGGATCGTTGGCGCGCCTGGTCCAACTTCGATTTCATTGACGACGAGGATCGGGTCAGTCGCCGCGTATTCCCAGACCAGGGTGTCGGCAGCACTTGCCATCCCGACTGCACGGACGTGGATGCAGTGCAGTAAAGGTCAGCGAGCAGGTGGCATCGCCGTGGCGAGAGATTCTGAGCCAGCATAAGCTTCACGAGAGCGGCACGATTAACAGGCGGTGGTCGAAGTCCGCGGCAAAGGTCAACGCCGCACGGACGTCTTCTGCTTCGAGGTCCGGGAAGTCCGCGAGGATCTCGGCCTCTAATATGCCCGCGGTCATGTAACCCAGGGTGTCATACACGGAAATCCGCAGCCCCCGAATGCAGGGCTGTCCCGAACGCTTGTCCGACTCGATGGTGATGCGGTCTCGGTCGTTTACTGCGGGCTCCGCTTGGGTCAAGGCTGGAGTATCAGCGGGGGCAGAGGCAGGCTCACCCAGCCATTCTCGAGCCGCTCTGAGGGTTAATCGGACCTCAGCCGACGGGGTCCACTTAACGGCATCAGCTCGACGCCGGCATGCTGATAACACTGATCAACGAAGTTCGAGCAATACATCTGACAATCGCTAATCGCACCGATGCCGACCTGGGAAAGGGGCATACCGTTACCCACATCTCACCGCGGTCTGACGACGTTGGGGCTGGACACAGGA
>REDK01000014.1 GCA_007693535.1 Chromatiaceae bacterium | reverse complement strand
GACCAGACCTTCAGCGGTGTCTAGAAGTACATAATAAAGCTATGATGCGATTGCCCTGGGCGCCGGGGTCGCATGGACACCGGGGTCCGATTCCGCGCTGAGTCACGTGGCCCCGGATGATTCAGCAGAAGAAGCAACAGCACGCAGGTACCGCTGAAGCAGCGCCTGATTGGAAGCGGGCGCCGCTGGTAATCTGACTGCTCCCACATCCTCGGGGCGACATTGGTGCAACACCGCGCCAAGCTCAATACTGGCCGGCAAGCACGCCTCGTAGAGAAAAGGACTGACCGCCACCGATGGCTTCCCATGAAGCGGCGGCGGGCGCCCTTCCATATTGGCCTGGAAGTGCGCGTCCGGCGGGATGACCAGAAACAACTGCGACCTGCCGCGCGTCATCGCCACATAAGCCAGACGACGCTCCTCTTCGAGCGCCGCGCGTTTACCGGGAAACGCTCCTGCCTCCAACCCAGTCAACACGACACAGGGCCACTCCAAGCCCTTGGCCTGATGAATCGTGGTCAGCAGCAGGATCTCGTCACTGCCAGCCTGATAGTCACGCTGTGACGCCCGCAGACGGTCCATGTGAGCGACGAACTCGGTGACAGTCGCCCGGCTCGCTTGTGCAAGGTGCAACAGGGTTTCGTAGGCCAGGCGTTTCTCTGTTGTCGCGTCCGTTGCATCACCTTCGAGCGCCTTGCGCAAACCGGTCTGGACAGCATAGACCTGCAGGGCATCGGCCGCGCCCTTCCCTGTCCAGGCATGCTGAGCGGCGCGCCACAACTCCGCACGAAGGTAAAACGGCTCCCGTTTCCAGTTGGGCGCCTTACGAGGCGCTGCATCTGCGATCAGGCGCCCGGCCTGTTCCGGCGCCGACAGGATTTGCTCGACCAGATTGTCCAGCGCGTTGGCGGAAAGAAACAGGGTCGGCGTCGTGAGCATCGCCCGCACGACCTCCCTGGCCCTCGGCTCCGCAAACAGGGTACCCGCGGCAAGCCGACAGTAGCCAAGCAGTCCGGCAAGCTCGGGGAGATCAAACAAGGCCGGCCCCGGCTTGTAGTACGGAATGGCATGCTCCAACAACGCCAACTCCAAAGCCATCAACTGTGCCCACAGACGGGCGAGCACCGCTACCTGGCGCCGGGCTCCGTTGCGACGGCACCAGGCGGCGATGGCCTCCACCACCGCCTCTTGCTGGCCCGTGTTATGGGCCTTGACCAAGCTGATCGCCGTGTTCGGAGTGGACGGGGCCGAGATACACAGGGTGTCCGCACGGTGGCGGTTGTGCCTGATCAGGTGTGCCGCGGCGAGCGACACTTGGTGTCCAAAGCGGAAGGTACGCGACAAGGTGTAGCGCGTCGCACCGGGGAAGCAGGTATCGAAGCGTCTGCCCATAAACTCCGGCCGCGCGCCCCGCCAGGCATAGATGCACTGCGAGTCGTCACCAACCACGTTCAACTGCGCGCGCGTCCCAACCAGGATCACCAGAAGTTCCAATTGCACGCGCGAGACATCCTGGAACTCATCGACGATCACCACATCGAACTTGTTCGTGACGCGTTGCGCTGTCGCCGGCTCGGCGCGCATCAACAGAACCGGATCGCGCACCTGGTCATCGTAGAAACGCACCCGTCGCTCTTGGCGATTCCGCTCGAACCGAACGAAGGCATCACAGAAAAAGGCACGGCCGTTGCCTGCGGGTAAGCGCCGCAAGACAACGTCGGGGGGCTCGATATCCGCCTTGGCCAACCCGATGAATGCCACGAAGTCATCGAGCATCTCCGCACTCACCGGCCCTTTTTCATTGCCAGCGGCAAGCGCGTCAACCAATGCCCTGCGGGCCATCTTCTTCAACAGCGCCTCGCTGGTCGACAATTCATGTCGAGGCAATTGCTGTTCCCGCTCGAACAGTTCACAAAGCCGATGTCCAAGACTGTTGAAGGTACTGATACGTGGCATCTCGGCACCCATCGGCAAGGCGACCCTGATCCGATCTTGCAACTGCGCACGCGCACTGCGATTGAAGGCTAAGAGGCGGATGTGCTTGGCGGCAACGCCCTGCTGCAGCAACCAAGCCACGCGCCCGACCAGCATCTGCGTCTTGCCACTGCCAGCGACCGCGAACGTCACACTATGGCCGCGCGGGTGACGGATACTCGCGAGTTGTTCTTCGGTGTACTTCATCGTCGTCTGGCGCAGTCCGGAACGAATAAGATCGCACCGCGATGATACCGGTCATGAGGAACTGGCGCATGGTGGATGGTGGCGCTCGGGCGTCGGGGCGGTGCAGCAGGGCGTCGCAGCAAGCCATGTAAAAACACAGGCGAAGTGGACCAACGCCACCGGCTGCCTGTGGGATCATGGGCAACGACAGCCGCATCACCCGGCGATGCGGCAGACGAGGCACTGCACGATGGCCCCCGAACTCGAGTTCCCGAAACACATCGATGATCCGCCGACCCTGCTGATCTGGCGCCTCGATGATCTCACGCCACTGCTGATCGGGCTGATCATCGGCATCCTGTCGGGCCAGTTGCTACTGAGCTTGGCTATCGGCGCGGCCTTGGTGCATGGCTATCGCAAATACCGCGACCGCATGCCGGATGGCTATGCCATCCATCTACTCTGGTCCTGGGGGCTGATTCCGTTGCGTGGCCGCCAGGTGCCGAATCCCTATGCGCGGGCGTTCGGCCCATGAAGTGGAATGAGTACCTCGACACCTGGCAGGGACAGCGCCTGGAGATTCGCTTCGCGCGCATCATCATCGTGCTGCTGCTGCTCGCCCTGACTGCGCTGGCGCTCAGCATCGGCCAGATCGAGCGCACCGTGGTGCTGGTCCCCCCGATCTTGGAAGGGGAAGTTACCGTCGCCCACAACCGGGCCAGCCGCGAGGTCCACGAGGCCTGGGGCCTGCACATCGCCAACCTGCTCGGCAACGTCAGCCCGGTGACCGTGGACATGCTGACCCAGGTCCTCGACCCCCTGTTCGCCCCGGCGCTGCGCGCCCGTCTCTACCAGAACCTGATCACCCAGGCCGAGGAGATCAAACGCGAGAACGCGCGCATGCGCTTCGAGCCGCGGATGATCTCCTTCGACGAGGCCACGCAAACGGTCTATGTCAGCGGCATGCACCAGACCCAGGGGCCAGGACGCGGGCTGGAGGCCGCACCGCGAACCTACGAAATGCGCATCCGCTTTCGCAACTACCGGCCGCAGATCGTGCACCTGGATGCCTATCGCGGCGACCCCAAAGCCCCCACGCCGGAGTGATGCGCACATGCGTCCTGATCGTCGCCTGTTGGCCACTGCCCTGCTGGTCGGCCCGCTGCACGCGACCGGCGTGCTCGGGGCCGAGGCAGCACCGCCGCGCGGGTTCGAGGTGCCCGTCATCCCCTGTCAACTCCTCGATGGCGGCTGCCGGCCTGGCGCTCATGGCACCAACGGCGCGCCCGTGCGCGCCTGGGGCGGCCCAGCGACCCCGCCCGCGCTCATCCGCACCCTCGGCAATTCCGGGGACGTGCACCGCACCACCGCGCGGCGAACCTCCGCGCTGGAACTCGGGCCGCAGACCGTCACCAGCCGCCCCGGCACCACGGTGCTGGTGGAAGTCGCCATCGGCCATCTGAACCGGATCGTGACCCCGTTTCGCAACCCGATCGTGCATACCGTCTCCACCGCCTCGACCCAGGTCGATGGCAGCATTCTCTACATCGCCAGCGATAGCGAGGAGCCGGTGGCCCTGTTCATCAGCGACGGCCCCGGCAGCGAGACGGCGCTGTCATTGACGCTGGCGCCGCGCCACGTGCCGCCGCGCGAGATTCGCCTGCAGGTGCCCGGCTACCGCGCTCCGCCTGACACCAGCGCTGAGGCGCTGCCACAGGCCCACCCGGCGCACACCACGGCACTGGCCAATCCCCTCGGACACACCGGGCCAGCCGCGGGCGGCGGGCGCGCGACCTATGTCGGCATGCTGGTGGAACGACTGCGCGCCATGGCCCAGGGTCATACCCCGCCGGGCCACACGCTCCAGCGCGGCACCGCCGGGATGCAGGTCGACTGCGATGCCCCGCTGCAGGTGCGCCGGCGCACGATCGCCCGTGCGCCGGGCTCCGATGTCATCGCACTCGGCGTGCGCAACCGCAGCCAGGAGCCGGTGGAGATCGATCAGCGCAGTTGCCGCAGCGCGGATGCGCCGCTCGCGGCGATGGGGGCCTGGCCGCGGCGCACCTTGGAGGCCGGAGAGGACACCGAGGTGTTTCTCCTGTTGGCGCCCGATCAAACTGGACCGTCGCGGTGACGCCGCGCGCGCAATGGAATGCACTCTCGCCCGCGGCCAAGCGGGCCGCGGTCATTGGCCTGGCATCGGCGGCCCTGCTGGCCTTTGCCGGGCTGAGCATGATGGTCTCCCCGCCGCGGCGGATCGACGCCGATACCGCGCACCAAGAGGCACTGAGCCGCAACATCCTCACCGATGCCAACATGCGCGCGCTTGGCCTGGAGGCACTCGCCGCACGCCTCGATGAGACCAATCGCCGGTTGGATCGCGTGCAACGAGACGCCGAACGTGGCCCACGCCACGCAGCGCAAGAACCGCCCGAGCCAGCGCCAGAGATCGTTGCGCAACTGCGCGACCTCGAACTGACGGTCGCGACCCTGCGCGAGGAACTCGAGGTCACCCGCGGCCGCGCCGCCGAGCCACCGCCCGCACCACTGGTGCAGCAGCCCCCGCCGGCCGTGGCGACCACGACCGTCCCAGCGCCTCCAGCAGCGCCCCCACCAACGCGGCGCAGCGACCCAGGTGCGCCGATGCAGGAACTCTTCGCGCCGCCCGACCCGGCGATATCCACCTTACCTGCCCCGTCCCCGGAGGCGAGTGCCGCCCGGCCCGCCCGCACCCTGACCATCCGCTCGGTCACTCAGACCACGGAGACACCAGAGGCCCTGGCAGAAGCTGGCAGCGGCACCCGTCGGCATCACCCCGATGCGATCTTCATCCCGGCCGGCACCATCCTCTCGGGCGTGCTGCTCAACGGCCTGGATGCGCCGACCGCGCAGAGCGCGCGGCAGAACCCCACCCCGGCCCTGGCGCGGCTGAAGGATCTCGCCATCTTGCCCAACCGCGTGCGCACCGACATTCGCGAGTGCTTCGTGCTCGTCTCCGGCTACGGTGACCTGGCTGCCGAACGGGTCTATCTGCGCGGTGAGACGCTCTCGTGCGTGCGCGCCGATGGCGGCGTCATCGAGGTCGCGCTGGACAGCTACACCGTTGGTGAGGACGGCAAGGTGGGCATGCGTGGGCGTTTGGTGAGCAAACAGGGCGCAGTGCTCGCCAAGGCCCTGCAGGCAGGGTTCCTACAGGCGTTCTCCTCGGTGTTCACCGCGGTGCCGGCGATCGGGATTACCACCAACGACCCCACGGTCGGCTGGCAATCCCAGCTCGATGGCCGAGCCTTCGGGACCGCCACGGCCCGCGGCGCCGGCAGCGCCCTGGACCGTCTGGCCAACTACTACATGGACATGGCTGAGCAGATGTTTCCGGTCTTGGAGGTCGACGCGGGCCGCGGTGTCGATCTGATCCTCTCCCGCGGGGTGTCGTTGCGCCTGATCCGCTGATCCGCGAGGCAAGGAGAGCGGAGCGAGGCCGAGCGGCCCCCGGTAGGCGTCGGCGC
>REDK01000015.1 GCA_007693535.1 Chromatiaceae bacterium | reverse complement strand
CCAAGTCATTCTCGCCCCGCAGCCGCTGCTTGCGGCCGGTCGGCGCATAGCGGAGCGCCTCGACCGGCTGGCCGCCAAGCACATGCCCGCGCAGCACGGCATCCACACCCGCCTCGTCGAGGCCGCCATAGGTGGTGCCGTCGGGCCAGACCTGCATCACCGGCGCGAGCGCACAGGGCCCAAGGCACGTGGTGCGACACGACATCATGCCCGCCCCCGCCTGCCGCAGCTTCCACTCGTCCTGCCGCGCGCGGAGATGCTGCCAGAGCATGAGCGCACCCGCCTGGGTGCAGGGGCCACCCGCGCAGAGGAGCACACGGTGGTGCTGGGCCGGCACCAGCGAGCCTTCGGGCTTCGGCGTCTCCACCGGCATCGGGTGAGCCGCCACCGCCGCGGCGACAAGGCGGTCCAGCAAGGCTGAGGGCGCGCCCGTCTCCGGCGCCCAACCCGTGCCAAGGCGGATGGTCGGCCATGGCGCCGGGTCGGCGGCGCGCCAACGGGCGATCATGCGGCCGAGGCTGTTGCGCAGCGACGGCTCGAAGGGCAGCAGCAGCGGGACGATCAGCACCTCGCCGACGCCCTCGGCGCGAAGGCCACCGAGGGCTTCACGCACCGAGGGCAACCCCTGTTCGATGAAGCCGAACGCAATCCGCGAAGCAGGGTGCCGCTGTCGCGCCAACTCCGCCCACTGCGCCATCTCCGCGACCGGGGCAGCGGCAACCGCGGCGCGCGCCACGAGAAGAATGCCCCTGACCGGGGTGACTTGCGCGTCGTAGCCTTGGCAGTCGGCCAGACGGTTGTCGTCGATGCTCATGGGGACGGGGCTCCCGCGGTTGCGTCGTGGAGGTTCGGCACAGGGTGATCGGACAATGGCTCGGCGGCGGGCGTCGTCTGGAACGGCAGCGGCAGCGCATCGAGCAGCAGGGCGCGGGTCACGGCATGGGACGGTCGGTCGAGGACCTGGGCCACCGGCCCGGTCTCGACGATCCGTCCGGAATCCAGCACGAGGACGCGGTGGCAAATCTCGCGCACCACGGCGAAGTCGTGCGTGATCAGCAGGTAACTCGGCCCGCCTGCTGCATGCAGTGCGCGCAGCATCGCCAGCATCCGCGCCTGCACCGACACATCGAGCGCCGAAAGCGGCTCGTCGAGCACCAGCAGGCTCGGGCCACACGCGAGTGCACGGGCGACACAGAGGCGCTGGCACTGTCCGGTGCTGAGTTCGTGGGGATAGCGCGCCAGAAGATCGGTTGACAGCGTGACCTGACCGAGCAGGGCATGCAGGCGCGCCGTGCGGGCCGCCGCGGCTTCGCGCCCGACCCACGTCTCAAGTGGCTCCGACAGGATGCGCCGCACGGTCCAGCGCGGGTTGAGGCTCGACCGCGGATCCTGGAACACCACCTGAATGGCCCTGCGGGCCCCGCGGCGTCCCTCGCGCGTGACGAGGTCAGCATCGCCGTAGCGCACCCGTCCCGCGTCGGGTCGCTCCAGCCCAAGGATGCAGCGCGCGATGGTGCTCTTGCCCGAGCCCGACGCGCCGACAAGGCCGACGATCTCGCCCGGTGCCACCCGGAAGGACACGTCGCGGACGGCATCGTGTCCGTGATAGCGCTTCGACAGGCCCTCGACCGACAGCATGGCTCAGACCTCCGCCACTTGGGGCTGGCGGTGCTGGCCGGGGATCGCGGCCATCAGCGCGCGGGTGTAGGCTTCGCGGGGGACCGCGAAGACGGCGGCAGTGGCGCCGGTCTCGACCACGCGGCCCTCGCGCAGGATGACGACCCGGTCGGCAACACGGGCAATCACCCTCAGGTCGTGCGAGACGAACAGGACGCCCAGCCCGTAGTGCTGGCCGAGGTCGCGGATCAGATCGAGGATCCGTCGCTGGGTCGAGACATCGAGCGCCGTGGTCGGCTCGTCGGCAATCAGCAGCGCGGGCCGGTTGACGATGGCCATCGCGATGACCACGCGCTGGCGCATGCCGCCCGACAGCTCGTGCGGGTAGCGCCCGACCACCGAGGCGGGCAACCCGACCTCGTCCACCACCTCCCGCAGCCGCGCAGGCCGCGCATCGGGCGGCACCGCATCATGGGCGGCCATCGCCTCCCCGATCTGCTCGCCGATCGTGAGCACCGGGTTGAGCGCCGACAGCGGGTCCTGATTGACCAGGCCCACGTGACACCCACGCACCCGGCGCCAGTCGTCCCAGCGCCATGCCGCGGTATCCCGGCCCGACAGCCGCACGGTGCCACCGGTCAGCGCCAGCGGCGGGCGCGTCAGCCCCATCGCCAGCATGGCCAGCGTGCTCTTGCCCGAGCCACTCTCGCCGATGAGGCCCACGCACTCGCGCGGCCCAACCGAAAGGCCCACCCCGTGCAGGATGCGCCGCCCGCAATAGGGCGAGCGCGGATCGACCACGTCGACCGTGACGCCCTCGAAAGCCAGCAGTGGCGCTGTTGCGGCGGCAGGCAAGGGCGGCGCAGGCGCAGCGCGCGGGCGGCGCCACGCGATCCAGTCGCGCGGCCCGTGCACCGCACGCCCTTCCGTGCTGTCGCGCGCGATGTCGGCGAAGTAGTTGGCGCTCAGCACCACCAGAAAGATCGCCATGCCCGGCGCCACCACCATCCACGGCGCGATCTCCATGAGCGCGCGGCCTTCGTTGAGCATGGCGCCCCACTCGGGTGCCGGAGGGGCGACGCCGAGGCCGAGAAACGACAGGGCCGAGATCGCGAGGATCAGGTTGCCCAGATCGAGCATGGCCAGCACCAAAATCGGCCCGATCAGGTTCAGCGCGACATGCCCGCCCAGGATGCGCCAGACCGGCGTGCCGAGGGTGCGGGCCGCCTGCACATAGCCCTCATTGGCCACCTGCAGGGTGAAGGCCCGCAGGATGCGCGCATAGGCAGGCCACGCCACCGCCGAGATCGCGACGATCAGCGAGGTGATGCCGCCGCCCATCAGGGCCGCCACGGCAATGGCCAGCACCAGCCGCGGAAAGGCCAGCAGCACGTCGATCAGCTTGCCCAGCACCAGATCGACCACGCCACCGAAGTACCCCGCCGCAATCCCCACAACGACCCCGATCCCCATGACGATGACCACCGCCACGGCGGCGACCGCCAGTGAAGTCCGCCCGCCGAACAGCAGCCGCGCAAACACGTCACGCCCGAAGTCGTCGGTGCCAAGCCAATTCCCGGTGCTCGGCGGCATCAGCATCCGCGCGAAATCTGTGGCGGTCGGGTCGGTGCGCGTCACCACCGGCGCAAGCAGGCACAGCAGCACCAGCGCTCCGACAAGGGCGAGCAGGACTGCGCCCAGCGGGTCACGCCGCAGCGCCGCGCCAAGGTTGCGCGAGAACCGATCAGCCATGGCGGCGCACCTCCACGCGGATGCGCGGGTCGAGCAGGCGGTAGAGGATGTCCACGACGAAGTTCAGTGCGATGAACAGCGTCGCCATGAACAGGCTGAACCCCTGGATCACCGGATAATCGCGCCCGGCGATGGCCTCGATCATGTAGCGCCCCACCCCGGGCCAAGCGAACACGGTCTCCACCACCACCGCCCCGCCCAGAAGCCCGCCCAGCACCAGCGAGGAGGCCGTGAGCACCGGGATCAGCGCGGGGCGCAGGGCGTGGCGGAACAGCAGGCGGCGGCGGCTCAGGCCCTTGGCCTCGGCCATCAGCATGAAGGGCTGCGACAGGGTGTCGAGCAGGCTGGCCCGCAACAGCCGCGTCGTGGTTGCGGCGATCCCGGTGCCGAGGGTCAGCGCGGGCAGCACGACGCTCTCTGGTCCCTGCCAGCCCATCGACGGTAGCCAGCGCAGCCAGAGCGCAAAGAGATAGACCAGCAGCACGCCGAGAAAGAAGTTGGGCAGCGACTCGCCGAGCAGGCTGAGCGCGCGGCTGAGATGGTCGGCCGACCGCCCCGCATGGAGCGCCCCGAGCACACCGCAGGGCAGCGCGATGGCGAGCATCACGCCCAGCGACGCCGCCGCCAGTGTCAGCGTGCCGGGAATGCGCGCCGCCAACTCGCCCAGGATCGGCTGGCGGCTGCGCAGCGAGGTCCCGAGGTTGCCCCGCAGGATCTCGCCCAGCCATTCCAGATACTGCACCGGCAGCGGGCCGCTGAGACCGAGCTCGGCGCGCAGCGCCTCGATATCAGCCCGCGACAGCTCGGCGCTGCCTGCACCGGGGTCGAGCATGGTCAGCAGCACCGCCGTCGCCGGGTCGCCCGGGATGACCCGAAGCAGCAGGAACACGACGACGGTGGTGCCGAACAGCGCCGCGACCGCCGCCACGGCGCGCCTCAGGGCATAGGCGAGCATCGCGCCCTTACCGGGCCGCGATGAACATGCCCGGCGTGATGTCGCTCGGGCGCTCGGGATCCACCCCCCGCACCCGCGCGGCGTGGGCATTGGAGAGTACGGAGGCGTTCGACACCCACAGCAGCGCGGTGTCGTCGAACAGGATCTCCTGGATGTCCCGCGCCAGCGCGTAGCGCCTTGCCAGATCGGCCTCGGTGCGCAGCGCCTCAAGGAGCGCGTCGACCTTCGGGTTGGCGTAGCGCTGCCAGTTCTGCACCGATTCCGAATGGTGATACTGCCGCAGCTGGCCATGCAGGTCGCCCGTGGGCGCGGGGCAGGAGCAGTAGGTCGCGATCTCGAAGGCGCCGTCCAGCATGATCTGGTTCGACGCCGCAGGCTCGACGACCTGCAGCGAGACCCGCACCCCGATGTCGCGCCACTGCGATTCGAGCACCACCGCGATGGTCTGCCACCAGCCATAGGTCAGCACGCGAAACTCCAGCGCCTGCCCGTCCTTGCGGCGAATGCCGTCGGGCCCGGGCACCCAGCCCATCTCGTCGAGGATCGCCTTCGCCGCCTCGGGGTCGAAGGGCTGCGTCCGCTCAATGGCATAGGGCAGGCCCGCAGGAAAATGCCCCGTCGGCATCACCGCAAAGGGCGCCATCACCCGATGGACGATCTCGTCGCGGTTGACGCCGAGGCTGAGCGCCTGACGCATCCGAGGGTCGCCCAGCAGCGGATGCGTGTAGTTCATCCACACGTTCCAGGTGCTGCGCGCCCGCTCGGTGATGGTGATGGCGGGGTTGCGCAGATAGAGTCGGCGTTGCTCGAACTGGACGTTGGCGTCCATCTCGGCCTGCCCCGACACGAGCGCGAGATAGCGGGTCTGCGGATCGACCACGAAGCGGGCCTCGATCCGCTCCAGCAGGGGCCGCGGACCGTGGTGGGCCTCGAACGGCACACCCACGATCAGCTCGCCCGGGATGAACTCCACGGGGCGGAAATACCCGGTCATGTCGCCGGTGGTGGCATAGGCCGCGCCAAGCGTTGCGATGGCTTCCACGTTCTCGATGGGCAGGGTGACGAGGCTGAACAGAAAGGCCGGGTTCTCGGTGCGTGTGACGATCTCCAGTGTGCTCGGCCCGGCGGCCACGAACGCGACATCGCGCAGCGTCGTGCGGGCGCGCGGGTTCTCTGTCTGATGCCGCCTGAGCGACGCGGCCACTGCCTCGGCCGTCACCGGCGCCCCGCTCCAGAATACCGCTTCCGGCTGGAGTTCGACCCGCCAGCGGGTCGGCTCGACCATCGCCCAGTCGGTGGCCAACGCCCCGATGAGCCGCGTGCCGTCGAAGGACTGGTGCACCAGCGGCTCGCCGAAGCCGTTGTT
>REDK01000131.1 GCA_007693535.1 Chromatiaceae bacterium | reverse complement strand
TGCCCTGGCCCTTGATGTCATGAGGATAACCGACCACAGCGGCCTCGGCCACGGCATCGTGCAGCACCAGTGCCGATTCGATCTCGGCGGTGCCCAGGCGATGGCCCGAGACGTTGAGCACATCGTCGATCCGGCCGGTAATCCAGTAATAACCGTCTTCATCGCGACGGGCACCGTCACCGGTGAAGTAATAGCCGGGATACTGCTTGAAGTAGGTATCGATGAAGCGCTGATGATCGCCATAGACGGTGCGCATCTGCGCCGGCCAGGGTCGGGTGATGACTAGGGCCCCCTCGGTGGCGCCGTCGAGCATGACCCCGGTGCCGGCATCGACCAGTGCCGGGACCACTCCGAAGAAAGGCACCGAGGCCGAGCCAGGCTTCAGCGGGGTTGCCCCCGGCAGCGGGGTGATCAGATGGCCGCCGGTCTCGGTCTGCCACCAAGTATCAACGATCGGGCAGCGGCTGTCGCCGACCACATGGTAATACCACTCCCAGGCCTCGGGATTGATCGGTTCGCCGACAGTGCCGAGCAGGCGCAGGCTCGCGCGCGAGGTCTGCTTCACCGGTTCCTCGCCGGCCCGCATCAGGGCGCGAATGGCAGTGGGGGCGGTATAGAAGATCGACACCTGATGCTTGTCCACCACCTGCCAGAACCGCGACATATCGGGATAGTTCGGGATGCCCTCGAACATCAGCGAGATGGCGCCGTTGGCGAGCGGGCCATAGACGATGTAGGTATGACCGGTGACCCAGCCCACGTCGGCGGTGCACCAGTAGACCTCGCCGTCCTGATAGTCGAAAACATACTTGTGGGTCATCGCAGCGAAGACCAGATAGCCGCCGGTGGTGTGCAACACCCCCTTGGGCTTGCCGGTGGAGCCGGAGGTATAGAGGATAAACAGCGGGTCCTCGGCATCCATCGGCTCCGGCTCGCAGACCGGGTCGGCAGCGGCCAGGGCGTCCTGGTACCAGAGATCGCGCCCCTCGGTCCAGTTGACGGTGCCGCCGGTGCGCCGCACCACGATACAGGTGTCGATGCTGGGGCATTCCTCCAAGGCCCGATCGGCATTCTTTTTCAGCGGCACCGCGCGGCCACCGCGCACCCCCTCGTCGGCGGTGATCAACACCTTGCATTCGGAGTCCTGGATGCGGTCGCGCAGCGAATCCGGGGAGAAGCCACCGAAGACGATCGAATGCACGGCGCCGATGCGGGCGCAGGCGAGCATGGCGACGGCCGCTTCCGGCACCATCGGCATATAGATGCAAACGCGATCGCCTTTCTGCACCCCCCGCGACTTCATGACATTGGCCAGGCGGCAGACCTCGCCATACAGTTCGCGATAGGTGACCTTGCGGTCCTCCTCCGGGTTATCGCCTTCCCAGACAATGGCGACCTGATCGCCACGGGCCTCCAGATGGCGGTCCAGGCAATTGTAAGCGACATTCAGTTTGCCGCCCTCGTACCAGCGGATATAGACCTCCTCCGGCCCGTAGTTGTAATCCATGACCTTGTCCCACTTCTTGAACCAGGTCACAAAGGCGTCGGCCTGATCGGCCCAAAACCCCTCCGGGTCTTCGATGGAGCGCTGATACATGCTCCGGTAGGCCTCTTCATCGATATGCGCCGTGGCGGCGATGGCGGCGGGGACGCCGTAGACCTTATGTTCCGACATGGAAGCGTTCCTCCTCTTGCGGTTGGGCTCTTGCGGTTGGGGTGGTGGTCTCTAGGGTGGTCGTATATCGGGTGGTGTGATAACGGAGTGTTCCAGTGCCGCTCTCGTGTTGGTGCGCCGGGCAGTGAGGGTGACCAGCGACACCAGCAGGTGTGGTGCTCAGGTGCGGTGGCATGGCCACGCGCGCGGCCGGCAATCAGGCCGATCCGACCGCGCTGCCGAGGCCTGCGCATCGCGCCGGCCCGGGGCACGATTGGCGTCGAGCGCGGTGCATGGCTGGCCCGCAGTCTAAACGCTCGCTTGCAGACTCGCTACTGCACCGGCGCCGCGGTTGTGGCCTCGACGGGCCGCCGCGGTGGCGGGTGGCTGCCAGCGGGCTGGCACGGTTGTCGGCGGGCGGCGCGCTCGCGACCGATGGCCGCACCCGGCTCAGCACAGGAAATCCGCCAGCGGCAACCCCTTGCCGTTGTCGCGATAGGCGGCCTGGGCGAGGAAGAGTTCGGCCGCGGTGAGGGCATCGCTCAGGGCATTGTGAGCGTTATAGCGGGGCAGATTGAAGCGTTCGGCCAGGCGATGCAGGCGCAGGTCAGAGCCCCGGTAGGAGACATCCCGGCGATCGAGCAGGCGTCGAGCGACCACCTGCGTATCGATGGTACGCACCAGTAGGCCGTTGCCGAACAGGCGCCGGCAGGCCTGACCCAGGAAACCGAGTTCGACCTTGGCATGGTGGGCGATCAATACCCGTCCGGTCAGATCGGCCAACAACACGGGCAGCGTAGCAGCCAGATCCTGGCCGGCAGCGGCCTGATCGTCAGTGATCTGGTGGATGATGGCGGTCTGCGCCGGGATTGCACCGTCCACCCTGACCACCTGGTGGCGGGCGCTTTTCAGATCAACGCGGGGGCCGTTCAGGACGACCCAGCCGAGGCTCAGGATCTGGTCGCGGCGCGGGTCGAGCCCGGTCGTCTCGAGATCCACCGCCACGTAGCCCACCGTCCGGTAGTCCTGCTCCGGTGCCGGAAACGGGCCCGCGTAATAGTCCCGTAGCGGCCCCGGCGCGGTCCGTTTCAGATACCAGCGCCGGCGCCATTCCAGGCCCACCGACTTCATGTCACGGGATACGCGCGGTCTGATAGCGCTGGCTCAGCGTCTCTTGCATCGTATTGATGAGCACGAAGGCATCCTTGAGATGACCGCGTTCCAGCGCGGAAAGCTGTTCCGGCTTCAGAAAGTTATTGGCGCGCTCGCCGCGGCGCAGTTGTGCCGCCTGGTGGCGCATGCGCAGGGTGCCGACCAGTTCATAGGCATCGATCAGGCTGGCGCTGCCGTCGCGGGTCAGTTCATCGCTGCCAGCGGCGGCCTGCAGGCGGTCGATGGTATTGATCTCATCGAGCCCCAGCGAGACGGCATAGACCCGGCCGAGATCCACGATGGGCACGGTACCGCGGTGTTTGACATCCACGCTGCGGTCGTGCTCGCCGCCATGAATGAGCACGAAGTTGCGAAAAAAGCCCAGCGGTGGTCGCTGTTTGAGGGCATTGGACGCCATATAGGCGATGAAGATGCGATTGCTACGCGACAGCTTCAGTACGCGATCATGCAGTTCGTCGTAGAGGCCGGCCGGGTCGTGCAGCGCCCGCAGGTCGAAGAACACGCTCGCCAGCATCAGCGACATCGGGTCCGGGCGTTTGATCCAGGTGTTGTAATATTTGCTCCAGACCTTCAGCGGCTGGCGCCACTTGGGGTTCTTGGCCATCACCTCGCCGGGACAGTAGACATAGCCGCAGGCGTGCAGACCATCATTGACCCGGGCGGCGAGAGCGGCGAAATAGGCATCGTCGTCTTCGGCCATCTCGTCGGCGATGAGCAGGGCATTGTCCTGGTCGGAATGGGAGGACTGCTCGCGGCGGGCCTGGGAACCGCCGACCATCCAGGCATAGGGGACCGGTGGCGGCCCCAGTTCCGCCTCCGCCAGCTCCAGTAGCCGCTTGGTGATCGCATCGGTGACCGCGCTGATGGCCTGCCCGATCTGATTGGCAGTGGCGCCGCTGTTGACCAGATGCACCTGCAGCTCCGGCACCTTGGAGCTGATGTCCACCAGCAGGTCGACCGATTCAGCGCGATAGATATCGCCCACCAGATAGACCGCGTTGGTACTCTGAAAGCTGGTCAGATCGGTGGTGGAGAGCATGCCGATGATACGCCCCTGATCAAGCACCGGCAGATGATGGACATTGAGCCGGGTCATCTGGATCAGGGCCTGAAAGCCGGGGGTATCGGCATCGATGGTGACCACCTTCTCGGTCATGATCTCGCGCACCGGGCGATCCGTGGGCAGGCCGGTGGCGATGCAGCGGTTGCGCAGGTCGCGATCGGTGATCAGACCAACCAGGCGGTCGTCATGGCTGAGCAGCAGGGCCGAGTTGCGTTGTTCGGACATGATCTGTGCCGCCTCGCGGATGCTGATGTCCGGGCGCGCACAGATCGGGCCGCGCCGCAGCAGGTCCTTGGCGGCGACGGTCATCAGCGCGGCACCGGAGGTGGACGCATCCAGCATCCCGGTCAGCGCCTTGCGCAGCCGCGAGGAGACCGAATGATTGAAATGCTCGGCAAAGGCCGGGTAGGTCGCGCGCAGCGCATCCAGTTCGTCGCCGCTCATCTCGTAGACGAGGGTATCCTCGGCGGTACTGCCGGTGACCGCAACGTCAGCGTCCACCGCGGCCGCCTGCTCCTCGCTGCCAGGGCCGAGCCCGGTGCGGTCGGCAAAGCGGCAGGGCATCTCGCACAGGTCGCCCTCGGCGAGTTTGCCCACCAGTTCGCCGCCGCGGTTGCGCAGTTCCACGGCCCCGCGGCGCAGGATGTACAGGCAGTGTGCGGGGGCATCCGGCGGCGGAAACGGCGTGCCGCGACGAAAATAGCGCACGCTGAGCTGCCCCGGCAGCCGCGCCATGGCCTCCTCGGGCAATTGGTCGAAGGGTGGCCGGCTGGCCAGGAATTCCTGGATCTCGATCAGTTCGATTTCCATTATGCGGTGAATCTCGTGACGGCTGAGAGTCGAATCGGCCATTGAACCACGAAGCCGTGCGAGCTGCATGGAGCTGCATGGATCAGGGCTGCCGGTGGGCCGCTGCGCCAGCGCTCGGGTTAGGATGGGACGCCTGCGCCCGCAGCGGCCGGGCCGTCTGGGTGGGTGACTCGCACTCGGCCCGGCCCGGGCCCCAGCCTGCGGGCAATCGCTGCCGCCAGCCGCGGCGGGAGCCGCGGCGTCATCCGCCCCGCCTCCCTGTGTTCACCAGCCACCAGACCCCGACTGCCCATGGTGATTATGCCTGCTTTGTACACGCTGCTGGTCTATCTGGCGTTGCCGCTGGCCATGCTGCGGCTGCTCTGGCGCAGCCGGCGGGCACCGGCCTACCGGGAGCGCTGGCATGAACGCCTGGCCTGGTTCCGCACCGACCCGACCCCAGCGGCGGTCTGGGTGCATGCGGTGTCGGTGGGCGAGGTGCAAGCCGCGCAGCCCTTGCTGCGCCATCTGCTGACTCGGGAGCCGCCGCTCTCGGTGCTGGTGACGACCAGCACGCCTACCGGCGCAGCGCGCCTGCAGGAGTTGTTCGCCGGACGCGTGCAGCATGCCTACACCCCGATCGACCTGCCGCCCGTAATGGAACGCTTTCTGCGGCGGGTCCAGCCACGCCTGGTGCTGGTGATGGAGACCGAGATCTGGCCCAACCTGCTGGCCGCCTGCGCGCGGCGCGCGATTCCGGTGATCTTGGCCAATGCCCGGCTGTCGCCGCGCTCGGCGCGCGGCTATGCCCGGGTGCGCTCCTTTGCCGCCTGCACCATGAACCGCTTTGCGCTGATTGCGGCCCAGCATGAGGCCGATGCGGCACGCTTCCGGGCGCTGGGGGTGGCACCAGCGCGGGTCCAGGTGACTGGTAGCATCAAGTTCGATGTCCAGTTGCCGGCCAGCCTGCTCGACCGTGCCGAGGTGATGCGGCGCGAATGGGGCTGCAGCCGCCCGGTCTGGGTGGCCGCCAGCACCCACGAGGGCGAGGACGAACTGCTGCTGGCGGTCCATGCGCAGGTGCGGGCCGCCCTGCCAACCGCCCTGCTGGTGCTGGTGCCGCGCCACCCGGAGCGCTTCGAGCGGGTGGCGGCGCTGGTGGCGCGTCATGGTCTGGCCCTGGCCCGCCGCAGCCGGGGGGAGGCTGGCGCCACCTGCGACCTGTATCTGGGCGACACCATGGGCGAACTGCCGATGCTGCTGGCGGCCGCCGATGTCGCCTTCATCGGTGGCAGCCTGGTGCCGGTCGGGGGCCACAATCCGCTGGAGGCGGCAGCGCTGGGGGTGCCGGTCGCAATGGGTCCCTATCATTTCAATTTCGCCGAGATCACGCGCCGCCTGGTTGCCGGGGAGGGCGCCTGTCTCGTCGCCGACGGCAACGCGCTGGCGCAGGTCCTGGTCGGCTGGCTCGCCGATGCGGCCGAACGCACCCGCGTGGGCGAGAACGGGCGGCGCTTCGTTGCCGCCAATCGAGGCGCCCTGGAGCGGCTGATCGCGCTGGTGGAGGGGCAACTGCGAGAGGCCGGGAACGCGGGCCGGGACGCCACTGCTGGCGCGGTCGCAGGCCATCAGGATGGCCAGCCGGGGGCCGGCGCCGGGCCGTGGCGGCAGCGCTAGCAACCGCGATCAGGGGCGCAGCTCGCTCAGTCCGAACGCGGCGCGCGGAACAGCCGCGAGACATCGCGGAACCGCTGATGGCCGGAATCGGCCAGCCATTCGAAGGCGACCGACTCGGTATTGGTGACCTGGATACCGCAATGGCGCATGCGCTCGAGCACGTTGAGCCGGTGCGCCTCATGGCGGGAGCAAATGGCGTCGGCGGCAACGAAGACCTGATAGCCCCAGCGCTGCAGACCGGAGGCGGTCTGCACGATGCAGATGTGGGCCTCCATACCGACCATGACCAACTGCTTTCGCTCGGGGTGGCTGGTCAGGGCGCGCTCGAAACCCGTCGCAGTGCAGCAGGAGAAGCAGCTCTTCTCGGTGGGCGCGGCGCTCGGCGGCATGAGTTCACGGATGCTGGTAATGGTCTTGCCCAGTCCTTGCGGGTTCTGCTCGGTGGAGATGATCGGGATATCGAGGATCTGTGCCGCCATCATCAGGCGGCGGATATTCTCCAGCGCGTTCGCCAGCGTCTCCGGGTCCATTGCCGCGGCCAGTCGTTCCTGGGCATCGATGATCAGGAGTTGGGAAAAGGCGCTCTGGCACAGCGGCATCGGGGCCTGGTGAATGCTCATCGCGGTAACCTCTCGGGTTGCTGCAGGCGGTCGCTGGGCGCGGCCGGCAATGGGTGGCGAAGACGGCGGCGGGGATTGCCGGACCATGGCCCGGGTAAGCGGTCAGTAGATGGCCATGCCCGGGTCGACCTCGCGTGCCCAGCGATCGACCCCGCCCTGCAGGTTCATCACCCGCGCAAAGCCCTGGTGCTCAAGAAAACGGGCCACCTGTTGACTGCGGATGCCGTGATGGCAAATGACGACAAGCGGGATGTCCGGGTCCAGCAGCGGGACTTGCCGGCCAACGGCCGCCGGCACCTGGCGCATCGGCAGCAGGCGGGCGCCATCCAGATGACAGATCGCGAACTCCCAGGGCTCGCGCACGTCCAGCAGGAGCGGGGGTGGGTCGGCCTGCTGCAGCAGCGCGGCCAGGGCGTGGGGGGTCAACTGCTGCATCGTGGGTACCGGCGCCCGGGCGGACGCCATGGCGGTCAAAACACGAACGGGGCCGGCCGCGGGGCATTGACGAGCGCCGCGACACTGGTCTCGAACAGGGTCTGGCGGCGGAAATCGCCGGCAACGATGCAGGTCTCCAGCCGTGCCTGCATCAGCGGTGATGTGCCGAGAATGGCAACCAGCCGGCCACCCGTGGCCAGTTGCCGACGCAGTGCGACCAGGGGCTCCTCGGTGGGGATCGAGCCGGTGAGAACGATGGCGTCGAACGGCCCGGTTGCCGCCGGGCCGAGATCGCTGGCATCGGCCAGTGCGTCGCCGACCACCAAGCGGACCCGCCCGGCCACCCGCTCACCGAGGGCGTTCAGGCGGGCATTGGCGGCGGCGGCCAGATCCGGAGCGATCTCGACGCTGACCACCTGGCCACCCAACTCTGCCAGGCAGGCGGTGAGATAGCCGGTGCCGGTGCCGATCTCCAGGACCCGCTCGCCGGGTTGCACAGCGAGCGCCTGCAGCAGGCGTCCGGCCACCTTGGGGGCCAGCATGGCGGCGCCGCCGCCCAGCGGGATCTCGATATCGGCATAGGCCAGACCGCGGTAGGCATCCGGCACGAAGCGCTCGCGCGGCAAGGTGCCCATGACCGTCAGCACCCGGTCATCGAGGACCTGCCAGGGGCGCACCTGTTGTTCAATCATGTTGAAACGAGCCTGATCCAGCATGGAGTCCAGCATGGCCTGCATCCGTCGCGATTCCTCGTCAGCGTGATAATGGTCAGTCCGCTCGTCAAGCATGCCAGCGGCCTGATGCCGCGCCAGTGGCGGCGAGGACTGGCCGCCCAGACCGATCGTGAGCGCCGATCGTCAACGCGGCCGGAGCCGATCGCAAGAGCCCATGGCTGGGACAGATGTCTGGTGCGGCTGCCAGGAAGAGGCCGGGAGATGCGAGGAGACGCTTGTCATCGGTTGTCGTCTGACTCACTGTTCCCGGCCGCTAATGCCCAACCGAATACCCGACCGGCACCCGACCGGGGGACGATAGCACCGCCGAAGGGTATGGATTTTGCGCCTGGCTGGCAAGCGGCGGATGGCTTGCTGGGCTGAGAGCCTGTGAAATCCCGGGCCAGGCCGCCGCTCGCCGCCTGGCCCACCCGATTGCGGTCGGCCCCAAGCGGCACGCCTGACCGGCGCCCGCCCGGCGTCCTACCCGGCTCCCCACCCGGCTCCCGGCCTTGCTTCAGAGCAGCACCAGATTGTCCCGGTGGATCAGCTCTTCGTCATCCAGATAACCGAGGATCTGTTCGAACTCACTGCTGGGACGACCCTTGATGCGCAGGCTGTCTTGGACATCGTAATTGATCAGCCCGCGGGCAACCTCCTGGCCGCGGCTGTCCACACAGGAGACCACCTCGCCGCGCTGAAACTGGCCGAATACCCCGCGCACCCCCACCGCCAGCAGGCTCTTGCCCTGCTCACGCAGCGCACGCACCGCCCCATCGTCCAGTTCCAGCCGACCGCTCACCTGCAGGTGTCCGGCCAGCCATTGCTTGCGCGCCGCCTGCGGACCCTGAACCGGGGTCAGCAGGGTGCCCAGCGTCTCGCCGCGGCCGATCCCGAGCAGGCTCTCGGGCCGGCGCCCGGGCGCGATGATGGTGGGACAGCCGGAGCGCGCCGCCAGCCGCGCCGCCCGCACCTTGGTCAACATGCCGCCGCTGCCCAGGCCGCTGCCGCTGCCGCCGGCGATCGCATCCAGCCGGTTGTCGTCCACCCGCGTCTCGCCGATCAGGTGCGCATCCGGCTGCTGGCGCGGATCGGCCTCGAACAGGCCGTCCTGATCGGTCAGCAGGATCAGCAGATCGGCCTCGATCAGATTAGCCACCAGGGCCGCCAGTGTATCGTTGTCACCGAAGCGCAACTCATCGGTGGCAACCGTATCGTTCTCGTTCACCACTGGCACCACGCCCAGCTCCAGCAGGGTGCGCAGCGTGCTGCGGGCGTTCAAATAGCGCTGGCGGTTGGCTAGATCGTCCCGGGTCAGCAGGACCTGCGCGGTATGCAGACCACGGGCGGCGAAACAGTCTTCATAGGCGCGGATCAGCCCCATCTGGCCGATCGCAGCGGCTGCCTGCAGCGCGTGCAGCGCCGTCGGGCGCCGCGTCCAGCCCATCCTGGCCATGCCTTGGGCGACCGCGCCGGAGGAGACCAGGACCAGGTCGTGCCCGGCCAGGCGGCGGGCCGCCATTTGCTCGACCCAGGTCTCCAACACCGCCCGCTCCAATCCGGCACCATCGCCGGTGAGCAGAGCGCTGCCGATCTTGACCACCCAGCGGCGAGTGAACGGGAGACGTTGGCGGGTAAACATGGCGGCGGAGTCCGGATACAGCGCCGGCGCGGGGTCAGGGGCGTTCAGGGGCGGGTCCTCACGGCCGGGTGGTCGGGGGCGTAGTGGCAGCTTCGCCCCGGCGCGGTCGCTCAGCGCCAGTGCAGGCTCAATCCAGCGGGTGCCAGTCCGACGCCTCGGCCACAGTGGCACCACCAGGGACGTCGGCGAGGGGATGCGGCAGCGCCTCCAGGCGCTCCATGAGGGCCTGCGCCAGCGCCGCGGTGCCGGCCCCGGTCAGCGCCGAACAGACCCAGACCGGTCCGTGCCAGTCCAAGGCGGCGACCAGGTCGCGCTGGCGCGCCGCGACCTCGGCAGCCGGCAAGAGATCGGCCTTGTTCAGCACCAGCCAGCGTTCCCGTGCCAGCAGTTCGCCGCCAAAGGCAGCGAGTTCCTGCTCCACCGTGCGCACCTGGGCGACCGCGTCGGGGGTCTCCGGCAGCGGCGCAAGATCAACCAGGTGCAGCAACAGCCGGGTACGAGCCAGATGGCGCAGGAAGCGTGTCCCCAGTCCGGCCCCATCTGCAGCCCCAGCGATGAGTCCGGGGATATCGGCAACGACAAAGCTGCGCCGCGGCCCCAAACTGACCACCCCCAGGTGAGGGTGGAGCGTGGTGAACGGATAGGCGGCGACCTTGGGGCGGGCGCTGGAGAGGCTGCGGATCAGGCTCGATTTGCCGGCATTGGGCAGCCCCAGCAGACCGACATCGGCCAGCAGGATCAGCTCCAGATGGAGGGTGCGGCGATCGCCGGGGGTCCCAGGCGAGGACTGACGTGGGGCACGGTTGGTGCTGGACTTGTAGCGTGCATTGCCGATGCCGTGAAAGCCCCCGCGAGCGACCAACAGGCGCTCACCGTCGGCCAGAACCTCGCCAAGCGATTCACCGCTGTCGGCATCGCTGACGCGGGTTCCAAGCGGCACCCGCACCTGGATATCAACCCCGGAGCGACCGGTGCGGTTGGCCCCCATGCCGTTGTGACCGCGATCGGCGCGATAACGCCGCTGCTGGCGGAAATCCACCAGCGTATTCAGACCGCTGTCACCAACCAGATAGACGCTGCCACCGTCGCCGCCGTCGCCGCCATCCGGCCCACCCTTAGGGATGTACTTCTCGCGCCGGAAGCTGACGCAGCCGCTGCCGCCATCGCCAGCCTCAACGCGGATCTGCGCCTCGTCGACGAATTTCACTTGCGCTGCGCTCCTGAAGATCGCGATCGCGCCACGCGGCTGCGCCAGCCTGATCGGCCCAGCACATCGGCGGGTCGACCTGCGCCACCGCAGGGCGCGCCGGTACGGTCGTGGCGGCCGCCCGATCGCGCTGCGCCGGGTTCAAGTATGGAGATCGCGGTCACCGGGGTTCGGGCCAGCGTGCTCAGGCCGGGGCCCGGACTTGGAAGCGATATCGGGAACCACCACGGGACCCCGATCTGGGGTTCGCCCACTACCAGCCGAGAACCGGAGGCAAGGGGCCGCAGCGTCGGCCCCGATCACAGCGTCAGGCGTTGCTACCCTGGCCGGCATCCTCGGCGGCACCCACCGGCACCACGCTGACATAGCGGCGGCTCTGCGGACCTTTGATCTCGAAGCGCACCACGCCGTCGGCCAGCGCGAACAGGGTGTGATCGCGGCCCAGGCCGACATTGACCCCGTTGTGGAAGCGGGTGCCGCGCTGGCGCACGATGATCCCGCCAGCGCGAACGGCCTGACCGCCGAACAGCTTGACGCCAAGGCGTTTGGATTCGGAATCGCGGCCGTTACGGGAACTGCCGCCTGCCTTCTTGTGTGCCATGGTTCAGTCTCCCTCAGCCCGCATGAATATCAGTGATGCGCAGCGCCGTGTACCACTGGCGATGCCCTTGGCGCTTCATATGATGCTTACGACGCCGAAATTTGATGATCTTGACCTTGTCGTGACGGCCGTGAGCGGCAACCTCGGCGGAGACCCGGGCGCCCTCGACGAACGGCTGACCCAGCCGGACGTGATCCCCGTCGGCGACCAGCAGCACCCGGTCGAGGTCGACGCTCGCCCCTTCTTCGACAACGAGCTTTTCGACCTTGAGCGTGTCGCCTGCGGCGACTCGGTACTGTTTGCCGCCAGTTTCGATGATTGCGTACATGAGCCTGATCCTGAGTAAAGTCGCGATGCTGGGCGCTGCCCGCGTCGAGGGTGCTGCCCGCGTCGAGCCAAGGCCGCACCAGGGTCCCACCGGGGTCTCACCAGTGACGAACCGGCGCCGGGACACGGCTAGGATCCCGTACGGTCGGAGCAGACCGAGGCAGGCCAAATCGAGCACGCCCGCGCGGGGTCGCAGCGTCGGCGCCGCAGTGGCTACTTCCTACCCTGGCGGGCAAGACCGCGCACGATAGCCCAGCAGGCAATCTGGCGTCAATCCTGACGCAGCAGGCCGGCAGGGACCCACTGCCGTCGCGCCCACGGCGCCGCTGCCGCCGCGGCGGCTTGGGGAAGCCCGCCCGGACCTGCCCGTAACCTCTGGCTCCGAGCACGCCTTCCCAACCTGGCGCCGAGGGCTCGCGGCCAGGCGTTGCTTGACCCGGTTGCTTGACCCGGTTGCTTGACCCGGTTGCTTGACCCGGTTGCTTGACAGGGACCAGCCGCGCCCATAGCATCCCCGGTCCCCCATCAGCCAGATCCCCGCCCATGGACCTGTCCGCAATTCGGGCACCGGTACGCGACGATATTCAGGCCGTTGACGACCTCATCCTCAAGCGCCTGCAGTCCGACGTGGTGCTGATCAATCAAGTCGGCCATTATATCGTCGGCAGCGGCGGCAAACGTCTGCGCCCCCTGCTGGTACTCCTCGCTGCCAGGGCCTGCGGCTATCAGGGCCACCAGCATATCGATATCGCAGCCATCGTCGAATTCATCCACACCGCCACGCTGCTCCATGACGACGTGGTCGACGGCTCTCGGTTACGTCGCAACCGCGACACCGCCAACGCGGTGTGGGGCAATGAGGCCAGCGTCCTGGTCGGCGATTTTCTGTACTCGCGCGCCTTCGAGATGATGGTCGAGGTCGGGCTGATGCGGGTCATGGACGTGATGTCGCATGCCACCAACCGCATCGCCGAGGGCGAGGTCTTACAACTGTTGAACACCCATGACCCGGATACCGACGAGGGCCGGTACATGGAGGTCATCCAGCGCAAGACCGCGACCCTGTTCGAGGCCGGGACCCGCCTCGGGGCGATCCTGGCCGGGACCGCGCCTGAGATCGAAGACGCCCTAGCCCGCTTTGGGCTGCATCTGGGCATCGCCTTCCAGTTGGTGGACGACGCCCTCGATTACAGCTCCGACGACGACACCATCGGCAAGAGCGTCGGCGACGACCTGGACGAGGGCAAGCCCACCCTGCCGGTGATTCGCGCCATGGCGGTCGGCAGCGCCGACGAGCGCGACCGGCTGCGGGTTGCCATCGAGTCCGGCGGGCGCGAGCACATCGACGGCGTCATCGCGGCCATTGTCTCCACCGGCGCCATCGACTACACTATCGAACTGGCTCGGTGGCACGCAGCCGCTGCCAAATCGGCCTTGGAAGCGTTGCCCGACTCGCCGAGTCGAACCGCGCTGGCGATGACCGCAGATTTCTCGGTGGCACGCACCCACTAGAGAATGGCGTCCGCATCGAGCAGCCAACCGAGTCGGTAGTCAACCAGTCGGTCCCTTGGTCTATCCCGGCCGATTCGCCGCGGAGCCACACCAAGCACAACCGATGGCAGATGAACGCGCGGCAGGATGGGTCCCGAATCACCATCACCGCCTTCGCAGGGGAATCCAGCGCACAGGGATCGAACACGAGCAGATCTCAACGACGCGCGAGGATGCAACTGCGAACAGATCCGACTGGGAAAAGGTCCAGTCAGGATCAATCCGATCGACAACGGGGTGTAGCTCAGCCTGGTAGAGCACTGTCTTCGGGAGGCAGGGGCCGGAGGTTCGAATCCTCTCACCCCGACCATTCAATCAGCGAGTGAGTGATCCTTGGATCGTCATCGCGGCCCGCCCCTTGGGCACCGCGCGGCATCAGCGCTTTCAGTCCGCATCTTTCAAGCCTGATCCTGCTAGCCGCATCGTTCAGGCCCGTTTCTCCAGACCTGTCTCTCCCGCTTAGGCTGGCCTGACGGCGCGGTCCGCCGCCACGTTGGTCGGCGCACGATCACTGCCAGCAGAGACCACCGCGATGACGCGCTGGACAGCAACCACCCTGCTCTGCCTCTCCGCCATCACCGCCGCACAGGCCCAGGGGCCGACCGCCGGCACGGCACCCGTCACAGCGCACTCTGGCGCTGCGCTCACCACGTCGTGTACCGATCCCGATTGCCGCCCACAGATAGCAGCATCGGCATCGGGCGCCGTCTTGCCCACCTCCGATCGCGCCCGCGCCATCGCCCGCAAGCTCGACGGCACCGGGTATTACTCCCGCTATTCGAGAGCGTTGCGCGGCTATCCGCACCTGAGGTCCAGGCGCGACGAACCACGCACCGCCGCCGCGGCTCCGGGTCTGGGTCCGAGTGTGGGCGCAGGTGCCGGCGTGGCCAACAGCCAGAATCGCCGACGCTTTCGCGCGACGCTCCAGGAGATCGCGCTTCGGCATCGCGTCGACTACAAGTTGCTCGACGCGGTCATCATCGTCGAATCGGCCTACGATCCCTATGCCGTCTCACCGAAGGGGGCGATGGGGCTGATGCAACTGATGCCGGACACGGCCAAGCGCTTCCAGGTCGCCGACCCATTCGACCCGGCCGCCAACATCGACGGCGGCGCCCGCTACCTGCGCTGGCTCATGCAGCACTTCGACGGCAACCTGCAGCTCGTGCTGGCGGCCTACAACGCCGGCGAGAATGCCGTCGCACGCAACGGCAACCAGATCCCGCCCTATGAAGAGACCCGCGCTTATGTGCAACGGGTACTCAACCTCTACCAGCCGTGAGGCAGGGGCCGTCCGGCAGGATTGACGCAGCCCATTGGCGCCAGGCAAGGAAGCCGCCAGAGGCGCGACAGCCTTGATCGTCACTTCCACGACAGCAGGGGTCGACCGCGTCGTCAGGCGATCCCGGCCGGAGCAGCGCCGGAGCAGCGCCGGAGCAGCATGACCTAACCGGAGCCGCCCTGACTACGGACGGTGCCTGCGGTGGCGATCGCGGAGCTGATCAATGCCGGCGCAGCCATTGTCGGCAACAGCAGAATAAAGACAAGACCGGGAACACTCGTTCCCGGTTCGATCAGCAGGTGCTCAGCGCCGCGAGCCAGTCAACCAGCGTCTCCCTAGCGGCCGCAGACGGTTCTCACCGGCGCCGAAATCCTCGCACACGCCAAGCCCCAACCAGCGCAAGCAGGCCGGAGAGCAGGGAGATGCCCATTGGGGTGATGGCGGGGACCGGTGTCGGTGGCGGACCGATCATTGGCAGCTTCGGCCTGACCTCGTAGATCGCGTCGTACGACTCAGTGCTGTCGGTCGTTGTCGTTCCAGATGGCGATGGGTTAAAGCTGTAGAGATACTGATCCTTGTACTTTTCATCTGTTGCCCAACTGGCGTTGAACTTTACCACCTCACTCAACTGCAGCGGTATAGGTGGGCTTTGATTCGGACAGAGAAAGCCGGGATTCAATTCAGCAGCATTCAGCGCGCCCGCCAACCCAATCCTCACTTGGCCATTGGCCTCGGCATTCGCGTAAAAGATGTTTGGATCGCTGGCCCTCTGCGCAGGCGGTGGATCAATCGGGGTGCCACAGTCAGCCGCTGTACCAGTCAGAAAACAGCTCACGGCAGCAGCGAGCACCGGAGACGTCGGCGGTGACCCGCCGCAGTTCGCTGCGATCGCAGCCAGGATGTACTGCTGTGCAAGGGTAACACCCGGTGCAACCTCAGTTTGCCAGTCAGATAACTGCAAGCTCGACAGCGTGATCGTGCCGAAGCCCTGAAGCGTACCCGTCAAGGTCGAGACATTTGTCCAAACCTGGTTATCAAAATCGCCAAGCTCGATGTTTCCACCGGGTCCGGGGTTATTACTAGGGATGCAGGGGGTATTACTTCCCTGAACGATCGCGGTACGCGCCGTCGCTCCCGGATCCGTCGTCGATTTCGTCAACGTGCAGTTTGCCGGGTTGAGGGTAAAGTAAGCGATGTTGAAGCCGTTGGTCGTGACGTTGGACAGTCCGACTGCGCTCGCCGAGGAGACCCCAACCATTAGGAGGGCCGCAACGCCGAGCGCGCGTTGCTTCAGGCTAATTTCTCGCACCGTCAATCTCCCCAAGTTGATGCGCATCACACGAGCTGCCGGCTGATCGCAAGGTGACGAGCACTCGGCTGATGCGGCCAGTGAATCGGATCAAGCTCAAAAGTGAAGCTGAAGCAGTACTGCTTGACGCCTGACCACAGACGTCAAGTAATGCCAACGCGGTCGGAGAAGCGATACGGCCAACTCCCGTCCGCCGGGGTACAGCCAGAACTGCGATTCGACGCCTGCGTCGCGCCGTTTGAACTACCCCCCAGGGTACCCTCATGCAGGACCGAAATTTACCGGACGCCAGTCTGCGGCGCAAGGAGTTAAGGCATCGTCAATTTGCCGCCAACCACTGAGCTGCACCTCGGGGCCCCGTCCAGCCGCTGCCGAGGCGCGCACCCGCCACTGCCGGGAAAACCCCGCCTCCGGGGGCATCGAGTCGGCGCCGCCCGGGCTCGTGCCACCCCCCGGGCGGCTGAGTGCGCGCCGCAGGAGCCGGCTTGCCGGCGATCGGCCGCCCGGATCGCCCGCAAGCGGCGCCGCCCGCGCAAGCAGCCGCTACGCTCGCCTGCATTCTCCCGTCGCTCAGAACGCTCAGAACGGATCCGCCCTGCCCCAGCGTCCGCGGCGCCTCGATACCCGCCTCCGTTCCCGATATAATCGTTGCCTACCGTTCCGGTCGACATCGTCGCAGTGCCAACAACCCAGTCGCGCAAGGACCCAGACCCTGAGCGTCAGCGGTCTTCCCGCCGTCGATCCAGCCGCCGCAGTCGCCGGCGCAGATGGCGCAGCGTCCGACGCGCACTCCTCGCCGCCATCCTCATCCTTATCCCGGCGCTGCTCGGTTACGGCATCCACCACCTCTGGCAGGCTGGCATGCTGCCGGCCAACCAGCCAGCAGAGCATTGGTACGAGGTCGCCGGCGAGCAGACCGTTGTCGTCGAATTACCGCGCGACGACGCCCCGCGTGGCGACTACATCGAATGGTGGTACTACAACGGCCACCTCGCGACCGCCGCTGGCCGGCGTTTCGCATTCCACTACGTGGTGTTTACCGTCGACGCCTTTCCCACCCACACCGCGGCGCACGTCTCGCTCATCGACCTGCAGACCGGTCGCCACTTCACCGCGCAGCGGCGAACCGCCGGCAACCCATCCCGCGGCACCATCGACGGCTTTCGCTTCGTGCTCGGTGATTGGCAGATGGTGGGCGGCGGCGGTGACGATCAGCTCCGCGTCACCACGCCCGACTTCTCGTTCAACCTGAGGCTCACCGAAGGCGCGCCGCCAGTCATGCAGGGCGGGACCGGACTGATCAGCTTCGGACTCATCGGCTCCAGCTACTACTACACCCGGCCGCGGATGCCCGTCACCGGCGCCGTCCGGCTCGACGGCGAGATCTTCAACGTCACCGGCGTCGCCTGGTTCGATCGGCAATGGGGCGACTTCAAGGTGACCGAACTCGGTTGGGACTGGTTCGCACTGCAACTCGACGACGGCACCGACATCATGCTCTATCAACTGTTCGACTCCGACGGGCTGCCAGTGCTGATGTCGGGCACGGCCGCCCGCGACGGCCGCACGACCGTCTTGCACGAGGGTGACTTCCAGGTCACCGTCGTCGAGCGCTGGACCAGCCCGACCACGGGGATCGAGTATCCCATGGGTTGGCGCGTCGAGATCCCCGCCCAAGCCATCGAGTTGAGCGTCTCTCCGCTGGTTCGCAATAGTGAGTTCGATGGCCGCACCACCCTGTACACGGTCTACTGGGAGGGTCCAGTGGCAATCTCTGGCTCCCATCACGGCCAGGGCTTCGTCGAGATGAGCGGCTACGGCGCCAGCGCCGCGACCCCGCCGTGAGCGAGAGCAACGGCCTCAGCGCTGCACGAACTGCGGCAGCTTCGAGAGATTCTTCCACGCCAGCGCCCCCAGGCCACCGACGCGGTTTGCCCGCAGCGCCTGATAATCCTCCCACGACTTGAGCATGATCCTGCCAAGCGAACGGTTACTCACCCCGCCCATCCGCATCCGCACCAATCTGGTCGGCAGATACTGCACCCCCCCCGTGAGCCCGCTCAACACCCGCAGCATCAGGTCATAATCTGCCGCAATCCGATAGCGGGTATTGAACAACCCAAAGCGCGCGTAGACCGAGCGGCGCAGAAACAGGGTCGGATGCGGCGGCATCCAACCCCAAGCCAGTTGCGCACGCCGAAACGCACCTGCCCGCCAGTAGCGGATCACGCGCCCGGTATCCGCCCTCCCGACGTACACCAGGTCACCGTACACCGCCTGCGTCGAGGGGTCCGCAAAGGCCGCCGCCACCCGCGCCAACACCTGACTGTCCGCGTACAGGTCATCGCCATGCAGCAGCCCCACCACCTCGCCGCTCGCCAGCGCAATCCCCTTGTTCAGCGCGAAATAGATGCCCCCATCCGGCTCGCTGACCAAGGCAGCGAGCCCGGACTGATGCGCCTGCAACAGTTCTAGGGTCCCATCCGTGCTCGCCCCATCGATCACGATATGCTCCCGCTCCGCATGCGACTGCCCGCCAACCGAGGCCAGACAATCGCCTAGCGTTGCCGCGCAGTTATAGGTCACCGTGACGACCGAGATCCGCATCATCGTCCGCTCCGGTGCGCGTCAAACCAGGCACCAAGAGCCGCATACATCAGGCAACCTCCAGTCCCAATCCGGCACACCGGGCTCCAACCGTGGACATCCTCCGCCGGCGGTGGCAAGACGGAACGCCCCAGCGCTCGCCGCAGACACCGCCGCCGTTCCGGCCAACCCGCCCCACCCGCAGATCGAGCCACGGACTCCATCAACGCGATGCGCCTTCGCCCGCTGCTGGCGCCTGCCCGGTCCTGAGTTCCCGGGTCTTCAGCACGATCAGATATTCGTAGAACGCGAGCAGCCGGCAGTAGGTGAGACCAGCGTGACCATCCAGAAAACCGAGCCGCACGACATACATATAGAGAAACCGCAGCGAGGGTCTGAACGGCAATCGAACCGACAGGCCCTTCAGCGCCCGGCGCCGCCGCATCGCATCCGGCGCCAAGAGCCCGCCCCAATCGACACCCCGGCGGTCCGCCAACGCACGGACTGTCTCCCGCGCCTCATCGCTTGCATACCGGTTGTGCTTATCGACCCAATCGGACAGTCCCTTGGCAAACGAGTAATGCAGATAGGCCGCCTCCAGCGTGCCGACCCGCTCCGGCGGCAGGTCCTCCCGCTGTCCATGCCCAACCTGCCTGAACCTAAGGCGCTCCCGATGACCCAACCTCACCTGATAGCTAGGATACAGCCCCGAATAGCGCAGCCACCGGCCAAAGAACATCATCTTGGACGGAATGCGAAAGGCATCGAACCGCCCCTCGGCAATAACGCGCTGAATCTCCGCGCGCAGCGCCGGCGTCACGATCTCATCCGCATCCAGATGTAGCACCCAGTCATACTGAAACGGGATATGCTCCAAGGCATAGTTGCGCTGCCCAGCGAAATTGTCGAACCGGCGCTGATACACCCGCGCGCCGAGCCGTTCCGCCAGCGCCGCGGTCCCGTCGCTGCTGAACGAGTCCAGCACCACGACATCGTCGCACCCAGCGAGCGCAGCGACGCACGCCTCCAGATTCACCTCCTCGTTCAGCGTGAGAATCAGAACCGAGACCGGAAGCGACCCAACCGTCAACGAAACCTCCCACCGCGCGGCAACCGCGCTGCTGCACCGATCCAACCTGCGCTGCTCTCCAGACGACGCCGTCTCACCGAACCGCCGCGGTTGCGACGTTTGGTCGACGGCTTGCTGCAGAGCCCGCCACCACGCTTCGCCGCCGGCGGCATTAACCGGATCAGCCCTTGCAACGCCACACCAAGGCACCGCGTCAAACGCACGGATTCAACACCATTATCCGCCGCGGCAGCAATGAACAATGTCGCCTTTCAAGACCTGCGCCCCGACTCCCCTGCGACCCCCTTGGAGTCCGTGGCTTAAAAGCCGCGGCCGTCACCTCAGAGCGGCCACGGCCACCTGCGCACGGGGCTAATGCACGATCAACGGCTTATCCGCCACGCCAGGACACTCACAGCCCGCGAAGCAGATCCTGGCCGAGGGCGTAGGCCAGCCGCCGCGACCAATGACAGCCGGGCTGGGCCAGTGCCGGTTCGCGCTTCCACGAATCCAGGCCGTCAATCCGCCCAATCCAGTCGGCAAAGGGGACCGTGAAGCCCGTCTTCCTTCGTTGCCGGATGGCTTCCGGCAACGCCCGCCGCGGTGCCAATGCCAGCGCCTGCTTGCCCGCGTCAGCAGTCTGTCCCGGGCGCAGCATCACCGGCGCCACCCAACGCAGCAGTTCCACGTCCACCAACGGCACCCTGATCTCGACCCCGTGCGCCATCCCGGCCCAGTCCGCATCCCGCAGCAGTTGATTCCGCATGTAGAGCCCGGCCTCCATGGCAGCCACCCGGCCGAAGGCAGTACCCGGGTCCGGCACCAGCACCGCGCCGATGCGTTCCAGCGGCGCGAGGCGTTCCAAGCCCTCCCGAGCGGCCTCCACCCCCATCAACGCGGGAAGCTCCCAAGGCATGAACAGCCCGCGGCGCAATAGCCAGGCCCCGGGCCAGGAACCCCCATACTCCAGGAGGCCCGCGGCCTTGGGGTGCAGACGATGCCCAACCCAGGGGCTCAGCAATCGGCGCACCGTCCGACCCAAGCCCGGAATCCGCCCCGGCAGGCGAAACCAACGGGTCCAGCGCGGCACCTCCCTGAAAGCCGGATAGCCAGCAAACAGCTCGTCGCCGCCAAGCCCCGAGATCACCACCTTCAACCCCGCCTGCCGGGCCGCCTGCGCGGCGTACCAGGTGTTCACACCATCGATGCTCGGCTGGTCCATCGCCGCGAGAATCCGCGGCAAATCGTCGCGGAATCGGGCCTCCCCCACCCTGTCGACCCGGTGCGCAACGCCAAAGTACGCCGCCAACTCGGCCGCCAGCGGCGCATCATCCTGCGGCAGGCCGCGAAACTCCTCAAAGGCGACCGTCAGTGTCTCCGGGGCGGCACCCGCTTCCGCCATCAACCCGACCAACGCGCCGGAATCGATCCCCGCCGAGAGAAACGCGCCGACCGGCACATCCGCCACCAGGTGGTGGCGCACGGAATCACGCAGGGCTTCACCCATATCACGCAGGCCATTACCGGACGGCAGCACTGCGGCTGCCGCTGCCGCATCGCGCCACACCTGCGCGAGCGAATGCCAGCGCCGGGGCCCCTCGACCCGGCCCCCGCCGGCACGCAGCCAACAACCTGCGGGCAGGCTGCGCACCGCGCGATAGATGGTGAACGGCTCGGGGAGCGACCCGAACAGAAAAAATCCGGCGACACCGGCCGCATCCAGCGCCGCATCGATCGCGCCCCCCGCCCGCAGCGCCTGCACTTGCGATGCCACGCGCAGGGTACGCCCGTCATCCGCGTAGTACAGGGGCTTGATCCCGTAGGGGTCGCGGGCCAGAAAAAGGCTCTCCTGCAGCCGATCCCAGATCGCGAAGGCAAACATGCCGCGCAGGCGTTCCAGCATCCCGGGTCCGCACTGCGCATACAGCGCGAGCAATACCTCTGTATCCGACTGTGATCGAAACTCGACGCCTTGCGCATCGAGTTCCGCGCGCAGTGCCCGATGGTTGTAAATCTCGCCGTTGAATACGATCCGGTAGCGGCCGTCCGCGCTCGCCATCGGCTGGGCGCCCTGCTCCGACAGATCGATAATGGACAGGCGCCGATGCGCCAGTCCGACCCGCCGGTCGTCCGCGCACCACAGCCCCGCGCCGTCCGGTCCGCGTTCGCGCATGCGCTCGCGCATGCCTAGCAATTCGCCCGCATCCACTGGCCGGGCTTGGGGGGCGTAAGCGAAAATCGCTGCCAGGCCGCACATCCGGTGAGGCCTCAGCTTCCCGACCGCTGACGTGATGCCGTCATGGCGCCCGGTCCGGGAGAGCCCCGATCCATTGCGCCACGATCTGCGCGAACCGCTCGCGTCCAAACCGCTGCAGACCGGCTGCACGCAGTAAAGTAGATTGCAAGTCCAGGCCAATCGACCCCTTGGTTAAGGCTGCGCTGGTTGCTTCAATGGCAGCCCCCTGGCGCAACTTGCGGATTCAGATCGATCACCCGCGGCGGCAGTGAACCATGTCGCCTTTCAAGGCCTGAGCCCCAACTCTCCACCATCACGCAACAGCAGCCTGCCTAGCTGCGTGACGCCGCACCCGCTGCTGAACCAAACCGGCATTGACCAGCGCAAACAGCATCCCCGCGGTCAGACCCAGCGTGATCAAAACCAACAGGTCGCCATACAACTGGGTGGCGACAGCAAAGGTTGCCAGATTGGCAACCAGCATAGCAACAAACGCCGACGCATACGGCAGCATCATCCGGTGGCGCGCCGCGAGCACTCGCAGCCCATACCAGACTCGCACACCCAGCCGGTAGAGCAGCCACAGCAAGGCAATCACGCCCACTAAACCGAGTTCCACCAAAATCATTCCAACCCCCGCCTCCGCCGCCCCCCCAACAGCCCGCGCACTGCCAGCGCCGCCAGCAAAACGAGCCCCTTGCCCGGCGACGCCGGCGCCAAGGCCGATCACATCGCTCCGATGCCACGCAGAGACCGCCAACCGACGGGCGGTTGTCGTTCGTTCGTCCAACGAGTCGAATACCGACAGCCCCCGCTGCGCATAGAGCCCATGCGGGGAATCGGTCTGCTCCAGACCGAACACAGCGAAGGCAAGGGTCCCGCCGACGACCAACGCCAACAGGGTTCCCGTGCCCTTGGTGAGACCGCGCCGCAACAGCGCCAACAGCACCCACTGAAACGAGAAGAACACCACTAACGTCATCAGCATCTTACGTCGGCCTGTCAGCAAGATCGCACCCACCAGCGCCGCAATCAGGAAGATGGTGAAGGCGCGAAATATCAAGCCAGGCCGCCGCACCATCAGGATCGACAGGAACATAATCGTAGTCGCGGCATGCCAGGCGGCCAATTCCCCGACCCGTAACACCCCCGAGTAGGACTCGAGCGCCGTACCGACATCGTAGATCGTGATTTGCGTACCCGTCAGCACCCCCACGTCCCTCAACACCGGAAATTGCTCGCCGAATTGTGGCGTCAAATACACTGTCAGCACGGCGGGCAGCATGATCAGCACATAACCGGCCAAGAACCGGTCGATCCACCGTTCCGACTTCGCATACGCCATTCCCACCAGCAGCGCCACAACTGGCCCGAGATAAAAGAACAGCCCCAGCACCGGCACCAATGGACTTCCCCACCGCAACCATGCATGAATTGCTTGCAGCAACACAACAGCAATGAAGAATCGCCAGGCATCCGCGAGGGCACGATCCTGCAGGTACAGCGGCCGCAGCCCGCGCACCGCGCCCCGGCTAAGCGCAAACAGCACTACCACCCCAAAGACGACACCAACCCAAAGAATGAAGTATGCCGGAGCCCCTGGGGTCAGCTTCCGAAAGACATCCTGCAACACGCCGACAGCGAACAGCGCCAGCACGCCGCGCCGCCAGTTATCGGCAACCAGCCCGAAAACACCCACCGAAACCACGACGGCGCTCACGACCACAGTCGTCTACCTCCCTCACCACGCGAGTCGGCGACCGCCGGCCTCAGATGCATTTCACTCTGCCAGCGCCCGGTGCGCAGGGCATTTCCTGAATCGCCCACTCCATTCATAACTGTCACACTCGGCCTCGCCGCCCGCTCAGAGGCGTCCGCAGTCGGTCAGCGGATCAGCGTTCACCTCCCTTGCCCCCGAGGAGGAGAGGGTAGAGGTGAGGCGGGATCTAAACCCGTTGACGAGAAGTGATGAGAAGACCCTCACCAGCGGCCCCTCTCCCGACGGACGAGGGAACTGAACGGTTAGGTCAGCGGTTTTCTTCACAAGCTCTTAAGCCGCGGCCGTCACCTCGGAGCGGCCACGACCACCTGCGCACGGGGCTCAAGCCCCGTCCTTCAGGAGTCCGTGGCGTTCGCCGCGGACGCGCGCCTTCAAGGACGTTCCACCCACCCGTCCGCGGCTATAAAGCCACGGACTCCGATAGACCAGCACCCATTAACCTAGAAGCGGCAGTTGAACGGCCCCCAGGGTGCGTCCCGCGTGGTGTCCGGC
>REDK01000087.1 GCA_007693535.1 Chromatiaceae bacterium | reverse complement strand
GGCTGCCGCCTTATCCACTGCTGCCGGCCTGCTGCTCGCAATCTCCTCGTCGATTTCCCACGATCTGCTCAAGAGCGTCTTCATGCCGCAGATCTCGGAGAAGAACGAACTCATGGCCGGGCGCTTCGCGATGGCCGGGGCAATCCTGGTGGCCGGTTATTTCGGGCTCAACCCACCCGGCTTTGCGGCAGAGGTGGTCGCACTCGCCTTTGGTCTGGCGGCGTCCTCGATCTTCCCGGCGCTGATGCTCGGCATCTTCTATAAGCGCTCCACCAGCCAGGGCGTCATCTGGGGCATGATCTCGGGTATCGTCTTCACCCTGGGCTACATCTTCTGGTACCAGGGCTTCCTGTTCATTCCCACCCTGAACGTCATGGACAACACCAGAGAGTACTGGATGTTCGGCATCTCCACCCAGGCCATCGGGGCGATCGGCGCGGTCATCAACTTCGCGGTCAATATCATCGTGTCGCAGTTGACCGAGCCACCGCCAGAGCACATCCAGCACCTGGTCGAGGACATCCGCGTACCTAGGGGGGCCGGCGAGGCAACCGGGCACTGAGTCTGACCGGCGCCCGGTCTGACGCCAACCTCAGTCCGGACCAGTCCGACCACAGTGTCGCGGGCCAGGATGGCCCGACTGCCGGCAGGTGCCAGCGCGCACCTGCCAACCGAAAGAACCCGAAGACCGCGGTCTTCGGGTTCTTTGCGTTTAGGCGCCGGGCCAGCGGTCATCGCCCTAGCACAGCCGCCATCGGGTAGCCGCCGATCGCCCGAGCCGACCCAAGCAACCCGTGCTGCCCGGCCAGCCTGGCCGCTCGGTCGCGCCCCGGAGCCAATCCGCACCGAGCCAGACCCAGCCCGCCCTGTCCGGGGCACCCGGATCTGCCTTGGGGGCGGCCGGCACACCTCGCGAACCGGGCGCGGACTCCGCAGACAACTATTGGAAGATTTAATATATAACAAAGAAATTATTGACTTTCGCCTGAGCCCGACTAGCCTTAGCCTAAGAAAATGCTGCGGTGCACAAAAACCGCCCCGACCCGCACCCGGATGGCACCCTGATCGGCACCCGGGCCGAAACAGGCCGCCCTGCGGGCGCTGGCGACCATCCCGCGTCCGCCCTCACATCCGCCGTCGCACCGACGGCCGGCCTCGACGGCGGCAGCGGTAGACCCCGCGGTCGGGTCCCTGGTCGCCCCCGGTCACGTCCCGGTCGACCGAATTGGTGCAGCGCAGCAACGCCATCCCGGCGCCACCACTCTCGGCTATCGAAAAACCATGTCCATGACCGCAAACATCCACTACGACTGCATTATCGTCGGAGGTGGCGTCACCGGCACCGCCCTGCTTTATCAACTCGCGCGTTTTACCAATCTGAAGCGACTGCGCCTGGTAGAAAAGTACGACTGCCCGGCCCAGGTCAACTCCCATACCCGTAATAATAGTCAGACCCTGCACTGGGGCGATATCGAGACCCATTACAGCCGGGAGAAGGCACAGGCAATGCGGCGCGATGCCGCGATGCTAGTCAATTATGCCAGTCACCTGCCGCCGCGCGAGCGCGACCGCATCCTGTTTCGGATGCCACGCATGGTGCTCGGGGTTGGCGCCGAGGAGTCCCGGCTGGTGCGCGAGCGCTACGCAGCGATCCGCGCCTGCTATCCGCGGCTGAGCCTGTTCAGTCCGCAGGAGATTGCCGACCTGGAACCCAACGTCGCCCTGGTGGACGGGGCCTGGCGACGCGAGGAGATCCTCGCGATGGGCACCCCGGACGACTGGTCGGCAGTGGACTTCGAGGCCCTCGCTAATTCGTTCTCGGCCCAGTGTGTGCGCATCGACCGCAACAGCGACCGCCATGTCAGTCAGTTGTTCGGAACCGAGGTGCGAACGATCCGCAAGGACGCCGCCGGCTATGTATTGGAGACCAGCCGCGGCCTGATGCTGGCGCGCTCAGTGGTGGTCTGTGCCGGCGGCCATTCGCTGTCGATCGCCCAGCGCATGGGGCTGGGGCTGGAATATGCCTGTCTGCCAGTAGCGGGTTCGTTCTATCTCGCCCCGGAGGCATTGCACGGCAAGGTCTATACAGTGCAGAACCCGCGGTTGCCATTCCCTGCTATCCATGGGGATCGGGATATTCGCGCCCATGGCAAGACCCGCTTCGGCCCCACCGCGCTGATGCTGCCGATGCTGGACCGCCGTCCTCGCGACAGCCTGCGTGACTATCGGGAAACATTGCGCTTTGATCGCACCGTGGCGGCCGCCCTCTGGCATCTGCTGCGCGCGGCCGATACCCGAAACTATCTGGTACGCAATCTGCTCTACGAGGTGCCCTGGCTGAACCGGCACCTATTCGTGCGCGCCATCCGCAAGATCGTGCCGGATCTGACCGCCGGCGATATCGACTATGCCGAGGGCCATGGCGGCATCCGCCCGCAATTGATCGATCGCCAGACCCGCCGCCTGCAACTGGCAGATGTCAGGATCATCGACGGCAAGGGCATCGTGTTTAACATCACTCCCTCGCCCGGCGGCACCAGTTGCCTGGGCAATGCCACCCGGGACCTGCGCCTGGTTGCCGATCATCTGGGCGCGCGGGTGGACTGGGATGCCCTGGAGCGGGAGCTGCTCTCGGGTACCACGGCATCCGGCCTCGCGGAGGAGATCCCAATGCTGGCCGAGGCTGGCTGAGACCAGCCCGCCGGTCGGTCGCATCCGCGGCGTTCGCGCCCGGCGGCAATCCCCGCCCACGATCCCTCCCAGCGACCACAGCCACCGGGATGGCGGCCCAGCGGGCCGTGCCAACGCTCAATGGCCATGCATCGCATCAGGGATCGCGCAGCGCGCCAGGGCGGTAGCTCAGGTGCGCCCGCACCGCCTGCAAGGCGCCGCCGTCGTCGGCCTCGTCGCCGCGCATGCGCACATCCAGGGCGGGCAGGCGCTGACGGTCCCGTTGGGCATCCACCAGCGCCTGTCGATCGGCCTAGGCCGGACGATCAGGCAGGCAGGCAACCCGCGCTACTCAGCGCCAGCTCTGGACGCGCTGACGTAGGGCGGCAAAGGCCTCTTCGAGCGAGGGCTCCATCGCCACCAGGCCGCCCTGGCTGACGATGACCCGCTTGAGTTCCGGGATCTTTACATCGCCGGACGCCTTGAGATAGACCGGTTGGACATAGGTCAGCACCCCGTCGAGCAGCAGCAGGATCAGGTTGCCCCGCTCCACGTCGGCACCGCCCTGGCTCCACAGGGTGAATTGCTGCGCGATCGCTGAATCCTGATTGATGATCGCCTCGACCTGCGAGATGCCATGGATCAGCATCCCGGTCGGGAAACTGTAGATGATGATACGTCCGTAGTTGTCACCGTCGGAACCGGCCACGGCGATGGCGCGCATGTTCTCCTTGCCCTTTGGATTCAGCGGCACCAGCAGCACATGCTCAAAGTGGCGCGGATTGATCAGATTGAGCGTCAGGAAATAGGGCTGGATCTCGACCACGCTGTCCTCGCGCTCGATACGGGGGAACATCCAGCGGTCCTCCTGACCGTAGAACACCGCCGGTTCGGTCTGATGGTATTTGGCATAGACCTGCATCTGCAGCGTGAACAGGTCCTTGGGATAGCGCAGGTGTGGGCGGAGTGCCTCCGGAAACTGATCGAGTGGCTTCAGCAGCCCCGGATAGATACGACTGAAACCACGCACGATCGGATCATCCGGCTCGGCGATGTAATAGTTCATCTTGCCAGTATAGGCATCGATGACGATCTTGACCGAGTTGCGGATATAGTTGACGGTGGCCTCGCGCGGGCTGCGCATGTGGCCGTCGTAGTATTCGTAACCGAAGGTCTCGGTGTGGACGTTGGGATAGCGGCTGGACCAGGTGTAGGCATCCTGAATCCAATAGATGCGGTCGTTGGTGACGACGATGTAGGGATCGCGATCGAGCAGGAAGAACGGCGTCAGCCGGGTCATCGACTCATGAATGTTGCGCCGGATCAGGATGCGGCTGTCGGGACGGATGGCCCCGGAGAAGAAGATGCGATAGTCGCGATAATAGATCGCAAACACCGCCCGCGATAGCGGATCAAAGACGTTGATGCCGCCGCCACCGCGGTAATCCTCCTCGACGACGCCAGTATCGCCGGGATAGGCAATCTCGCCGAGCCGGTTCGGGGCAATGACCGGATTGAGCTGCTCGAGGCCATAGTAGATGCCGGGCTCGGCGATCTCCAGGCCATGGTCCGAGCGCGGCGGGATATCACGCAAGAACCAGTCCTTCGGCTCCTCGCCCACCTGCGCCGCTGGCGACATCACCGCACCGTAGCCATGGGTGAATTTGAACCAGCGGTTGATCCAGGTCTTGGAGTCCTGCGGCAGGTTCTCGAAGCCGAGTTCGCGCGCCGCCAGAAAGACCTGTTGATAGAGACCGTCGATAGTGTAGCGGTCGATATCGACGCTGAGGAAGTTGTAATAGGTCCGGATCTCCTGCAACTCGCGATAGACCTTGAGCAGGACATCGCGATCCCAGACCGGGATATTGCGCAGGCGGATCTCCTGATCCGGTTCGGAGAGTTCCCGCTGGAACTGCGGGAAACGATAGGGTCGGGTCTCGACATCCTTGAGATCGTAGGCGGCCAGGGTCGCGCGGATATTGTTGACCATGTAGGGCGTCTCGCGGGCCTGCTCGTCCGGCTCTACGATATAGTCCTGCACCGCCTGCGGGATGCCCGGTACCAGGCGCACACCGAGGGTGACCAGGAACAGCAGCCCGAGGCCGACCGTGACACCGAGCCCGCGCCGCGCCAGCAGATAGACCTGGACGGCAATGGTCAGCGCCGCCAGCGAACCGATCGAGGCCCAGATCAGCGGCAGAACCACCGTGATCTGGGCAAAACCCGGCCCGAAGAACAGCGGCATGTGGCGGTCCACATAGACCAGCAGGTGACGCTCCAGGAACAGGCCGCCGAGGCCGACCAGGAAGATCATCAGCACGACCATCGACAGATGGACCCGCGCACCGCGCGGAAACAGCCGGTTATCATGGGCCTGGGTGCGCGCCTCCAGGAAGTAGAGCACCGACAGTGCGGCCAGCATCACCAGCAGCGCGACGAAGGTCTCGGTCAGGATCGCCTGATAGATCGGCAGCGAGAACAGGTAATAGCTGATGTCCTTGCCGTAGAGGGGATCGGCGATGCCGGCAGCCGGGGCAGCGAGGAACAGCAACGTCGTCTCCCACTGGCTGTACAGGGGGCGCGCAATGATCAGGGCCAGCAGCAGCGACAGCGGTAGATAGACCGAGGCCGAGCCGGTGCGCAGCAACCGCATCAGGCGCTGCGCCTTGCTGTTGGGCTCCCCGCCGGCGCGGGTCTTGGCGCCAGCGTGCAGAAAGCGCGCGGCGATGCGGAAGTTCAGATAGAAGAATAGGAAGAAGACCAGTGTCGCGGCAAAAAACACTACGTAGCGATAAAACAACCGCTGCCAGAAATAGAAGCCGTAATCCAACGACTCGTGCCACCACATATTGACCACGAAGTCGGTATAGAGTAGGGCTAGGGCTGGCACCAGCACCACCAGCAGCAGCAGCACCGCGAGACTGCTGTAGAGGATGCGCTTCCAGCGCTTCCCGCCGCGCTTGGTCTTGGTCTTGGTTTTTTCTTTGTTTTTTAATTCCTTCATCATCTTGCCACTCTCCGCGATGGACGCCTTCTCCACAGTATCCGAGGGGGCAGACGGCGGCGTCAAGGCGGGGCCGGCGCC
>REDK01000162.1 GCA_007693535.1 Chromatiaceae bacterium | reverse complement strand
TTTTCCTCCAAGAGCGTCTAGAAGTATATGGTAAGGCTCTGATGCGATTGCCCTGCTTCGCCCTGAACGAACTGTGTGATGTCCTCGACGTCAGTGTCGGCGGCGACCGGGCCTGGCAGTGTGGCGGCACACCGGATCGCCGTGGGCTGACGGATGCGCAGTTGCTGGCCCTGATCCAATCCATCCATGCCGAGCTCAAGGGTGCTGACGGCAGCCCGCGGATGGTGCGTGAGCTGCGCGCACCAGGCTTCTCTGCGAGCAAGGCACGGGTGGTGGAGCGCCTGATGCGCGAACACGGCATCCGGGGGCGCCACAAGCGCCGCGACAAGGCCACGACCGACTCCAAGCACAGCCTGCCGGTGGCCGACAACCTGCTCGCGCGCGACTTCGCCCCGAGCGGCCCGAATCAGGTCTGGAGTGCCGACATCACCGACCTGTGGACGGATGAAGGCTGGCTGTACTTGGCCATCGTGCTGGACCTGTTCAACCGCGAGGTCGTGGGCTGGTCGCTGAAGCCGCGCATGACGGCCGACCTGGTCACCGACGCGCTGACCATGGGTTGGTTTCGGCGCAAGCCGCCCCCGGGGCTGATCCACCATTCCGATCGGGGGAGCCAGTACGCGAGCCATGCGTTCCCGGAAAAGCTGGCGCAGTACGGCATGGTCTGCTCGATGAGCCGTAAGGGGAACTGCTGGGACAACGCCCCGACCGAGAGCTGGTTCAGCAGCTTCAAGAACGAGCGTGTCTTCGGGGAGCGCTTCGCCACCCGCGACGCCATGAAGGCCACCGCCTTCGAGTACATCGAGGTGTTCTACAATCGCAAGCGTCTGCACTCCACCCTCGGTTACACTTCCCCGGCACTGTTTCTGAAGGACTGGATCAACACTCGGGAGGGAGAAAAACAGGTCGCATGAACCCCTGCCCTTGGAAGACGAAAAACCGAGGGAAGCTCACACTGGCTCAGGCCCCGGTCAGCCGCGTCTCTGCTTCCGCATAGCGGGCCGCGGTCTGCGCGATGATCGCCGCCGGCAGTTCGGGGCCGGGGGCGGTCTTGTTCCAGTCCAGGGTCTCCAGATAGTCGCGGACGAATTGCTTGTCGAAGCTCGGCGGGTTGGTGCCGGGCCGCCATTGGTCGGCCGGCCAGAAGCGCGAGGAGTCCGGCGTTAGCACCTCGTCGATCAGGTGCAGTCGATCATCGCGATCCAGCCCGAACTCGAATTTGCTGTCGGCGATGATGATGCCGCGGGTCAACGCGTAGGCGGCGCAGTCACGGTAGATCGCCAGACTGAGATCGCGCACCCGCGCGGCTAGGTCGGCCCCCAGCAGGTGCTCGGTCTCGGCGTAGGGGATGTTCTCGTCGTGGGCGCCCACCGCGGCCTTGGTGGCCGGGGTGTAGATTGGGGTGTCCAGGCGCTCGGCCAGGCGCAGCCCGGGCGGCAGCGGTAGGCCGCAGACCGCCCCGCTGGCGCGATAATCCTTCCAGCCGGAGCCGATCAGATAGCCACGCACCACTGCTTCGACCGGCAGCGGTCGCAGCCGGCGCACCACCAGCGCACGCTCACCAAGGGCCGTGCGCTCGGCGGCGTCGGTGACCACCGCGGCCAGCGGCAGCGCGCTCAGATGATTCGGCACCAGATTGGCGGTGCGGGCGAACCAGAACCGCGAAACCCGGGTCAGGACCTCGCCCTTGCCGGGGATCGGCTGCGGCAACACCACGTCGAAGGCGGACAGCCGGTCGCTCGCCACCATCAGCAGGTGGTCGGCGTCGACGGCGTAGAGGTCGCGGACCTTGCCGCGGCCGATCAGCTCGAGGCCGCTGAGATTGGATTGGAACAGGGCAGACATTGCGGTTGCATCTCCTGGGGACCTGTGGCGACTATACCAGCGCCGGCCGACGCTGCCCGCTGCCGGCCGGCCCTGATGACTGCTGTTGCTCCGCCGAACCCTGCGATGTCCATGCCCGTTCCGACCGTCGCGCCCGACCCCTTCCTCACCGCATTCCGCGGCAGCTTCACCGCCGCCCTGCGCTGGCCGCAGCTCGATGCCCTGTGGGCACGGGTGCGGGCCGATGCTGGTGGCGGCTGGTATCTGTATGCCATCGGCGAGCCGCCGCCGGCGCGGCCGGCCAGCGCCGCCGAGGTGGAGCACTTCGTCGCCGAACTGGACCGGCTGCTGCGAGCGGAGCACACCGCGGACTATTGCGGGATCGTCTATGCCGATGATCCCGCTGCTCCGACCCTGATCAAGGTCTACGATCCCAACAATCTCGGCATGGTGTGTGGCTCCAGCACCCAGCCGCCGCTGCCGGGCTGGGTGCTGAGCAAGCTGCCGCCGGTCGACCTGCCGGCCACGCGCCTGCTTGCGGCCAACCGCCGCCGCTGGTGGCAGCGACTGTTCGCCCGCGGCCCGACCACCTGAGCAGGGCGCTGCCGGCCGATCGCCCGCCGCGGGCGCCTGTCCCGTGCTGGCCGCCCGGTTGGTCCGAACGAATCGGCCCACCGGAGTAGTCCACTGCCATTAACCCGCGACATCATCCGCTTGACCGGAGGCCTCCCATGCGCAGACAGATCATCCAGACCGACCAGGCGCCACAGGCGATTGGCACCTACTCGCAGGCGGTGCGGGTGGGCGACACGGTGTACCTGTCGGGGCAGATCCCGCTGGTGCCGGCGACCATGGAGCTGGTCGTCGGCGACATGGAGGCGCAGATCCGCCGCGTCTTCGACAACCTCCAGGCGGTGGCCAGGGCGGCCGGGGGCGGGCTGGCGGACGTGGTTAAGCTCAATGTGTTTCTGACCGACCTGGCGCATTTCCCGCTGGTCAATCAGGTGATGGCGGACTATTTCGCCGAGCCCTATCCGGCCCGCGCCGCGCTCGGCGTGGCCGCCTTGCCCAAGGGGGCGCAGGTGGAGATGGACGCGGTGCTGGTGCTGGAGGACTGAGCGCTGGTGAAACCACCGCTGGTCCGGCCCCCACAGCGATCCCGACAATGATCTCGGCAACGATGCCAGGAGCGCCGCCGACCTCGGCGGCCGGGAGCAAACCGGATGCGACAAGGCACCGGCTGAGCCGTTACCATCTACAATTGTTCAGAACCGGGACGAACAGGCGCCTGCAAGTGAATGACAGCGGTCGATAATCAGGATATGGCCGCATGCTCCAGGGCCGGTCCAGACGGCATATGCCAGTCCTGAACGGACCTGTCGCGGGTGCGACCGCGGACTCAGAGGCCGGCCCCGAGGCCGGTCTCGTCCCTGGCCGCCGGCCCGTGGCGCGTTCATCCCGGCCCGTCATCACATAGCCAGATCGTCTTGGGGGTCCATCATGTCCGCGTCGCGCGTCCTCGTCGTCCTCTTCTTCGCTGCCGGTCTCGGCCTGGGGCTGGCCGGCTGTGCCACTACTGATGGGCAGGGTGCGGCGCCGGTGCAACCGACGCGGCCGGCAAGCAGCCGGCCGTTGGTCGGCTTCGGCGGTCCCGGCGCCTCGACCCAGGTCACCGGCGATTTCGCCGGTCGCCCCGAGGTCGAGCAGTTCATCCGCCGTATGGAGGCCCAGGGGTTTAGCCGCGGCGAGGTCGCCGGGGTGATCTCCGCGGCTCGCCGTGACCCCTGGATCATCGAGTACATGAACCGCCAGTGGCGTCCGGCGGCCGGTCCCACCGGCGCCTGGACGCGCTATCGCAACCGCCACATCACCAACGAGATGCTGGCTCGCGGCGATGCCTTCTGGAACCGCCATGCGGCCACCCTGGAGCGCGCCTCCCGCCAGTTCGGCGTGCCGCCGGAGTACATCGTCGCCATCATCGGGGTCGAGACCAAATGGGGCGGCTACATGGGCAAGCATCGCATCGCCGATGCGCTCGCCACCCTCGCCTTCGATTATCCGCGCCGGGCCGATTACTTTACCGGCGAGCTGGAGCATTTTCTGGTCATGGCGCGCGATCAGGGTTTCAACCCCTTCACCCCGGTGGGCTCCTTTGCCGGCGCCATGGGGCTGGGCCAGTTCATGCCGTCGAGCTGGTACAACTACGCGATCGACTTCAACGGCAACGGCAACCGCGACCTCTGGGACGCGGACGATGCGATCGGCAGCGTCGCCAATTATTTCAAGCAGCACGGTTGGCAGAGCGGCCAGCCGGTCGCGATGCGGGCCACTGCCAGCGGCCTGCCGGCGGGGATGGAGACCGGCTTCAATACCCGCTATCCGGTGCGCACCCTGCGCGCCCGCGGCATCGTCCCGGTCAGCGCCCTGCCGGACGACAAGACCGTCAGCCTGCTGCGTCTGGATGCCGCTGGCGGCTATGAATACTGGCTCGGCTTCGACAACTTCTACGCCATCACCCGCTACAACCACAGCACCTTCTATGCAATGACGGTTCACCAGTTGGCGCAGGCGCTGCGCAACCGTCGCGGTGGTGCCGGGCGCACCGTGCAGGCCGCACCAGCCGCTGGCAAGGGCACCGTGTTTGCCAAGTCGCTCGCTGCCGCGCCGATCGCGCCTGCCGGATAAGCCGGGAAATGACCCGGTGCGGGGCGATCTCGGCCTGCGGGCACCGGATGCTCGGCGCGCCGGCGCCGCGCGCTTGCTACCGGCCTGCCCTCAGGCGCGCTCGCCAACGACGATCAGGTAGGCGGCGAGCCGTTCTAGCAGTCGATGATGTCGTTGCGGTGATAAGGCCCCGATGGACCCGAGCAGCCGCGCCTCCGGCAGCACGGCGAGGTAGCCAAGACGAATCAGGGAGGGCGCCTTGAGGCCGCTGGCGCTGAAATCGGAGTCCTGCGGTCCGATGCTATCGTCGAACCCTGGTATTGCCTGGTGCAGTTGGGTGCCGACCCCGCACAAGAGCCAGTCGCCGTGTCGCCGTACCCCGGCATCCGTCGCAACGCGAGACAGGGCCGAGTCTTCACCCGCCCGTCTGCCTGCGGCAGCGGCGTCAGCACAAGGTCGCCCTCGTTCATCGGCGCAGCAGGTCTTCCGGCCCGTAGTCTGGCTCGTCGTCGCCGAAGGCGCGGGCAAGCCCTTCCGTGGCAAGGCTGCGCCAATCGGTACCGTTCCCGTCGGTGGATTCCAGCACGGTCACCAGCAGACGGGCATTCGGTGCAAGCTCGATGGGCTCGTCCAGTTGAATCGTGCGGCCATCGTAATGGGCCTTGACGGTAATCGCAGGCATGGGGGCTCCTCCGGTGGGTACATCAGGTGCGCTCGACCCGATCCAGTGCAAACGGTAGCGAGGCGCGCTCCATGTTCAACCTGAATCTGGCTGCCGGGAAACGGCAGTCGACTACCTCGTTGCGCGTTGCCGCACGCCACCGGAGACGCATCCTGGGTCGGCATTTTCGCAGATCACCAGCGCGGCGCTGGTATGCTGCACGAAGACCTGGCAGAGGCCGGTGCGGATGCCGCTACGTCGCACCAGGTCGGCGATCTCGCCAGTGATGTTGTAGGTCCCGCGGCCGCAGGTGCTGATATCCAGTGCCTGTTGCGCGATCATCTCGGTCTCTCCGCGGTGGCGGCCGCTGATCCCGGCCGGCCTGCATTGTGCCTCAAGCCGATCCCGATGAGCCCGCCGTTGGCCCCAGCCGCCCCCCCTCCGCCCGGATCGTCCACTGGAGCGCGCACCGCGCCCCATCCCAATGGTGATCCCAGTCGTGATCCCAGCGGTGATCGCGATTCCGGTCGGGTCGCAGAGCGTGCGACGGGCGCGCCGACCACCGACGCCACGGCCGGCCTCGCGGGCGAACCCACGCTGGACCAGGTCCCGGTGACCGCGCTAGCCCGGGTCGGACCGCGCCTGGCCGAGCGCCTCGCGCGGCTCGGGATCGCGAGCGTCCAGGATCTCCTGTTTCATCTGCCGCTGCGCTACCAGGATCGCTCCCAGTTGCGGCCGCTCGCGCAGGTCTGCGCCGGCGAGGAGGCGCTGGTGGAGGGGGTGGTCACCGATGCCAGCATCAGCCACGGCCGGCGCCGCTCGCTCAAGGTCTGGCTGGAGGATGCAGGGGGCGGCATCCTGCTGCGCTTCTTTCATTTCAGCCCGGCCCAGAGTGCCGCACTGCGCCCGGGGCGGCGGCTGCGCTGCTTCGGCGAGGTGCGCCAGGGGCCGCAGTCCCTGGAGCTGGTGCATCCGGAGCTGCAGCTCCTGGATGCTGCGGGGGATACCGCGAGGGATGCCGCGGGGACAGTGCGGCTGGAGGCGGGGCCGACGCCGATCTATCCCTCCACCGAGGGGGTCCAGCAGATCACCTGGCGCGCATTGATGGAGCAGGCACTGCAGCGCCTGGCGGCACAGCCGGCCGCCCTCTGCGACTGGCTGCCGGCCGCGCTGGGGACCGACCTGCCAGCGCTGCAGCAGGCACTGGCGCTGGTGCATCGCCCGCCGGCCGACGCCGATGTGGCGGCACTCGTCGCGCGCACCCATCCGGCCTGCCGGCGGCTCGCCTTCGAGGAACTGCTGGCGCATCAACTGGCGTTGCGGCAGTTGCGCCGCCAGCGCCGCGCGCGGCCGGCCCCGGTGCTGGCCGGCGCCGGTGCGCTACACCAGCGGCTGCTGGGCGCGCTGGGCTTCGAGCTGACCGCGGCCCAACGGCGGGTCACCGCCGAGATCTGCGCCGATCTGGCGCGGCCGCAGCCGATGATGCGGCTGTTGCAGGGGGATGTCGGGGCCGGCAAGACCATCGTGGCCGTGCTGGCAGCGCTGACCGCGGTCGAGGCCGGGATGCAGGTGGCGCTGATGGCACCGACCGAGCTGCTCAGCGAGCAACACCGCCGCCACCTGGCACATTGGCTGGCGCCGCTCGGGCTCGCCCCGGCCTGGCTCACCGGGCGCCACAAGGGGGCCGAGCGTGCGGCGATCCTGGCGCGTCTGGCCAGCGGCGCGGACGCGGTCGCGGTCGGGACCCATGCACTGTTTCAGGACGACGTGCAGTTTCAGCGCCTGGGGCTGGTGATCATCGACGAGCAGCACCGCTTCGGCGTGCATCAGCGCCTGCGCCTGCGTGAGAAGGGGGCCGCGGCCGGGGTCACGCCGCATCAGCTGATCATGACCGCGACGCCGATCCCGCGCTCGCTGGCAATGGCCCTGTACGCGGACCTCGACCTCTCGGTGCTGGATGAGCTGCCGCCGGGGCGCCGGCCGGTGCGCACGGTGGCGGTGCCGGATACCCGCCGCGAAGAGGTCATCGAGCGGGTGCGCGCGGCCTGCGCCAGCGGCCGCCAGGCGTACTGGGTCTGCACCCTGGTCGAGGAGTCCGAGGCCCTGCAGGCACAGGCCGCCGAGGACACCGCGGCGGCGCTCACCGCGGCCCTGCCGGGGCTGCGCATCGGCCTGTTGCATGGGCGGGTGCGCGCGGCCGAGCGCGCGCCGGTGATGGCCGCCTTCGCCGCCGGGGCGCTCGACCTGCTGGTGGCCACCACGGTGATCGAGGTGGGCGTGGATGTGCCCCGGGCTAGCCTGATGATCATCGAGAATCCGGAGCGCCTGGGGTTGGCCCAGTTGCATCAGTTGCGCGGGCGGGTCGGGCGCGGTGCGGTCGATAGCTATTGCGTGCTGCTCTACCATCCGCCGCTCGCGGCCAATGGTCGTGAGCGCATCGACATCCTGCGCCGCGAGACCAACGGCTTCGCCATCGCCGATGCCGATCTGCGCATGCGCGGGGCGGGCGAGGTGCTCGGCACCCGCCAGGCCGGGGTCGGGCAGTTCCGCCTGGCCGATCCGCTACGCGACGCGGCGCTGGTGGCCCCGGCCCAGCAGGCCGCCGACCGGCTGCTGGCGCAATGGCCGCAGCGGGTGACGCCGCTAATCGAGCGATGGCTTGGTCGGCGTGAGGACTACGGCCTGGTCTGAGCGCTTGGGCAACAACCGCCGACCAACCGCGGACGCGCCCGGCGGCGTTGTGACAGGCCGACCAGTGGGTCACGGAGGCCGACTGCGTGCCCCGCTGGTCGGCTTCCTGCGCCTGGCCCGATACCACGCGGGGTGCCCCCTGGGTGTCGTTCAACTGCCGTGGCCGGGTGGAACCGTCTCGTCTGGCTCGGGCCCCGCCGCGGCGACCGGTTTGCCGCGCGGTCCGTAGATCATCCCGCCGCCGGCGGCGTACTCGTTCAGGATCGCCATCGCCTCGTCCCGCCCGAGATCGCGCACGACGCCGATCCCGCGCCGGGCCAGCAGGCCCGGCCAGCCCGGCGGCTTGTCGCCCTCATCGAAGCCGACCGCGCGGATATCTTCGTCGCGGGCGCCGCACACCAGCCGGCTGATGCCGGACCAGGGCAGGGCGCCGAGACACATGGCGCAGGGCTCGGCACTGGAGGCGAGGATGCAGCCGCCCGCCACGCCGCCGAGTTCGGGCATCCTCAGCGCCTGCTGGGCGGCGGCCAGGGCCACCATCTCCGCATGGGCAAGGGCGCAGTGGCTGCTGCTGACCAGGTTCATACCGGCAGCGAGCAGGCGCCCGTCGGCTGCGGCAAACACGGCGGCCCCAAAGGGGCCGCCAGTGCCGGCGCGGATGTTGGCGCGGGCCAGGTCCAGGGCCAGCCGCATGCGCGCGGCATCGTCCACGTAGTGTTCGGGGCGGGCGGCGAGAAAGGCGGGCAGCCAGGACGGCGCGGCGATGCGGATGGTCTGCATGATGGCCTCGGTGCAGGGGTTGGACGAGGGCGCCGGGCGACGTGCTGGTCGGCGGCATCGCCGCCGAGCGGGCAGCCGGGCCGGCCTGCGGGCGGATGGCTGACGAGGGTCGTCGCGGTGAACCACGACCGGGCGGGTGGCGCCAGTCGCCGCCTTGCCTTTTGCCCGCCCTCCGCTAAGCTGCGCCGTCTCCGTACCGTTTTATACACCAGGGCCCCCATGGACCCCTTGCACACCGACCCCCGCAGTCTCTCGGTGGTGATCCCGTTCTATCAGGAGTGCGACAACGTCGCCCCGCTGGTGGCCAGTGTCCACGCCGGCCTGGCCGATTATCGCCATCCCTGGGAGCTGATCCTGGTGGACGATGGCAGTCGCGACGGCACCGGCGAGCGCCTGCTGGCCGCGGCCGCCGCGCATGGTAGGCATGTGCGCGTGATCCGCTTCCGCCGCAATTTCGGTCAGACCGCGGCGATGCAGGCGGGCTTCGACGCCGCCCGTGGCCAGTTGATCGCCACCCTGGACGGGGATCTACAAAACGATCCGGCGGACATCCCGCGCCTGGTGGAAGAGCTGTTGAAACGCGATCTCGACCTGCTCCAGGGTTGGCGCCAGGCGCGCCAGGATGCCCTGCTGCTGCGCCGGCTGCCCTCGCGCCTCGCCAACCGGCTGATCGGGCGCGTCACCGGGGTCGCGCTGCGCGACTATGGTTGCAGCCTCAAGGTCTATCGCAGCGAGGTGATCAAGCAGGTGCTGCTGTTCGGCGAGATGCACCGGTTTATCCCAGTCTGGGTGGCTGGGGTGACCGCGCCGGAGCGCATCGGCGAGACCCCAGTGCGGCATCAGGCGCGGGCGCAGGGGGCCTCCAAGTACGGGCTCTCGCGTACCTTTCGGGTGTTGCCGGATCTGCTCGCGGCCTTCTTCTTCCTGCGCTTTGGGGCGCGCCCGGGTCACTTCTTCGGCAGCATCGGGATCGCCTTCGGGGTCGTCGGTGGGCTCTCGATGCTTTGGCTCGCCTTCGTCAAGTTCGCCCTCGGCGAGGATATCGGTCAGCGCCCGCTGCTATTCATCGCGATCCTGTCGCTGGTGGCTGCGGTGCAGTTCGTGACCACCGGGGTCTTGGCCGAGGTGATGTCGCGCACCCTGTTCGCCTCCCGCGAACGGACCCATCACAGCATCCGCTGGCAGAGCGATCCGGCCCAGGCCGGCTGGAAGCAACCGACATGAGTCCGCCAGCACCCGCGCGCCCGGTCAGCCCCCTGACCGCCCTGCTGAACTCGCCCTGGACGCTCGCGCTGGTGGTGTGGCTGGCCTTCTTCTGGCAGTTGGGCGCGGTGCCGCTCTACGACCTGGACGAGGGCGCCTTCACCGAGGCCACCCGCGAGATGTTGGCCAGCGGCAATTACATCACCCCCTATCGCGACGGGGCGCCGCGCTACGACAAGCCGGTGCTGATCTACTGGCTGCAGGCGGCCTCGGTGCGGCTGCTGGGGTTCGACGAGTTCGCGCTGCGGCTGCCCTCGGCGCTTGCCGCGGCGCTGTGGGTGCTGGCCCTGTGGCGCTTCGTGCGCGAGCACCTGGATGCGGCGACGGCCACCGTGGCCGGCCTGGTGATGGCGCTCGGCCTGCAGGTGGCCCTGATTGGCAAGGCGGCGGTCGCCGATGCCGTGCTCAACCTGTTCATCGCCCTGGCCTGTTTCGATATCTGGCGCTATTGGTGCCGGCGCCAGGCTGCCGGTGCCGAGGTCCGCACGGGCGCTGACCACTGGCTACTGGCGCGGGTCTCGCTCTGGCTCGGGCTCGGCTTCCTCACCAAGGGGCCGGTGGCGATCCTGTTTCCGCTGCTGGCGAGCCTGCTCTACGCCCTGACCAGCGGTGGCTGGCGCACCTGGCTCGAAGCGGTGCTGAATCCGCGCGGCTGGCTGGTCTTCCTGCTGGTCGCCGCGCCCTGGTATCTGGCGGTCTGGATGGACAGCGGCCCCGGCTTCTGGCAAGGCTTTTTTCTCGATCACAACCTCGGCCGTTATGGCGGCGTCAAGCATGGCCACGCCGGCTTTCCCGGCTACTACCTGGTGATGCTGCCGATCGTGCTGCTGCCCTTCACCGGTTGGTTTTTGAGCCTGTTGCCGATGACCACGCGGCTGTGGGCCGATCCGCTGGATCGCTTCCTGCTGCTCTGGTTTGCAACCGTCTTCGTGGTCTTTTCATTCAGTGCCACCAAGCTTCCCCATTACCTGGTCTATGGCATCACGCCGCTATTCATCCTGATGGCGCGTCATCGCTGGGCCCTGACCCGGCCCTGGCTCGCGTTTGCCCCGCCGCTGTTGCTGTTCACGCTGTTGGTGCTGCTGCCCTGGTTGCTCGCCCCGCTAGCAGGCAGCGCCCGGCGTGCCCACGAGGTGGCCCAGTTCGCCGCCGCGGCGCAGGTCCTCGATTGGCGCTATGCGCTGGGCGCCTGGGCGGCACTGCTGCTGGTGCTGGGCCTGGCGCTGGCAACGCCAGCGCGCGCGCTCGGGCTGTGGCAGCGCCTGGTGCTGGTGGGGATCATCCAGACCGTTCTGGTGTTCGGCCTGGTCGTCCCGCGGGTGTTCGCGGTGATGCAGGCGCCGGTGCGCGAGGCGGCCCTAGTGGCCCGCGCACTGGACCTGCCGACGGTGGTCTTTCGCACCAGCTTGCCGAGCTTTAGCGTCTATCGGCAGGCCATCACCCCCAGCGTGGAGCAGCCGCGGCCCGGCCAACTGGTGTTCCTGCGCATCGACAAGCTGGAGCAACTGGCTGCGGCGGCCGGCGACGCTGCGGTCCTGGTGCCGGTCTATCAGCGCGGACCGGTGGCGCTGGTGCGCATTGCCACGCCCGCCGCTGCCAACCTTACCACCCCACTTGGTTCACCCTGAGCCGATGCCGACGCTATCCAAGCGCATCCTCGCCTGCCTGCGCCAGGACCTACGCGCGGCCCTCGCGGCCGGCGTCGCACGCGATCCCGCGGACCCGCCGGGGGCCGCCCGCTGGCTATGGTGGGCGGTGTTGGGCTGCGCCCTGACCGGCCTGACCCTGTTCCAGGCTGCGGGCTATACCGCTGGGTTTGCCTGGCTCAATGCCTATGGCGCCCTGGTGCCAGCGCCGCTGTGGCAATGGCTGACCGTGCTCGGCGACGAACGGGTCGCCTTCTGCCTGGCCCTGTTGCTGGCGCGCCGCCATCCACGGCTGTTTTGGACCCTGATCCTGGCCGCCCTGGTGGCGATTGCCTATGGCCGTGGCCTCAAGGCGCTGCTAGCGATGCCGCGGCCGCCGGCCCTGCTGACGCCAGACAGCTTCAACCTGATCGGCATCCCGTTGCGCCGGCTGAGTTTCCCGTCCGGGCACAGCGTTACCGCCGGGGTCTTCTTCGGCGTGCTGGCCTACTATGCTCGCGGTCCGGGTTGGCGCGGCCTGTGGCTGCTGCTGGCCCTGCTGGTCGGCCTCAGTCGGGTGGCGGTCGGCGTGCACTGGCCGGTGGATGTGGCCGCCGGGCTCGGCGGGGGCCTGCTGGCGGTCCTCGCCGGGGCCTGGCTCGCCCGGCGCTTCCCGGTGGGGATGCAGGACGGCAGCGTGCATCTGGCCCTGGTCAGCGCCGCGGCCATCGTCAGCATCGGCCTGTTCTATGACCACGGCGGTTATCCGGGCGCCGCCCGGCCGCTGCAGGCCCTGGCCGCCGTCGCCCTGGGGCGGGCCGTGCTGGATTACGTCCTGCTGCCCCTCGGGCATGCGATGCAGGCGCCGGCCGATCGATGTTGAGCCTGCTGACCGGATCGCAAACGGCTGGATCGCAAATGGCCCCCGCTGCAATGGCGGGTATCGCGTCCGAGGCGCTACACTAGCTGCCGGCTCGGCCAGCAGTTCCATCGCGCGGGTGGCGGAATTGGTAGACGCGCTGGATTTAGGTTCCAGTGGAGCACTCCGTGGGGGTTCGAGTCCCCCCTCGCGCACCATAAACATCAAACGCTTACGTCATGCGTCCGGCCCCACTGCGGCCCTACTGCGGCCCTACTGGGGCGGCCTCTTCTGATGCTCCGAGGCCTAATCTCCCTATGAGTGAGGTGTCGCAGGACATGCAGATCTGGGTCGATGCGGATGCCTGCCCCGCCGTGATCCGAGACATCCTTGTTCGCGCCGCCGAGCGGGTTCAGGTTGCCCTCATTCTGGTGGCCAATCAGCCCATCGCCACCCCGCCTTCGCGCCTGATCCGTTCGGTGCGGGTCGGTGCGGGGTTCGATGTGGCCGATCAGTACATCATCGGCCAGGTCGCGCCCGGCGATCTGGTGATCACCGCCGACATCCCGCTCGCCGCCGCGGTGGTCGAGCGGGGTGCGCAGGCGCTCAGCCCGCGGGGGGAGCCCTTCACCGCGGAGACGGTGCGCGAGCGCCTATCGCTGCGCGATTTCATGGCCGAGCTGCGCGACAGCGGCGTGCAGACCGGTGGGCCGGCGCCCCTCTCGGCGCGCGATCGACAGGCCTTCGCCAACCAGCTCGACCGTCTGCTCGCGGCCCGGCGGTGACGGCGCGGCCGCGCAGCAATGCCCATGGAGCCGTATCCGATCGTAGGGCGGATAAGCGTAGCGCATCCGCCAGCCCCGATCGTAGAGCGGATAAGCGTAGCGCATCCGCCAGCCCCGATCGTAGGGCGGATAAGCGCAGCGCATCCGCCATCCCCGATCGTAGCCATCCCCGACTATCGGCATGAGCAACTATCGCCGCATCTACATCCCCGGCGGTTGTTATTTCTTCACCCTGGTCACCGCTCAGCGCCGGCCTTTGCTCGCGTCCCCCGAGCACATCTGCCTGCTGCGCGAGGCCTTCCGCAAGGTGCGCGAGGAACGGCCGTTCGCTATCGACGCGATCGTCGTGATGCCCGATCACCTGCACTGCGTGCTCAGGTTGCCCGCAGGGGATGCGGACTACTCGGGTCGCTGGCGCGAAATCAAGAAGCGGTTTTCCCGTGCCCTCGGTGTGCCAAGCGATGCCCGACGCGAACGCCCAGTGTGGCAGCGGCGGTTCTGGGAGCATACGATTCGCGACGAGGACGATTGGCGTCGGTATCTCGACTATATTCATTACAATCCGGTCAAACATGGGCGGGTGCGGCAGGTGTGCGAGTGGCCCTATTCGTCGTTTCGTCGGGCAGTCGCGCAGGGTCTGTATCCGCCGGATTGGGGCCTGGCCGAGCCGTCGAACGTTGCTGCGCTCGATCTGGAGTGGGGCGAGTGATGGCGACAGCGGGGGTGGCGGATGCGCTGCGCTTATCCGCCCTACAGGATCCGGGGGGATGGCGGATGCGCTGCGCTTATCCGCCCTACAGGATCCGGGGGGGGGCGGATGCGCTGCGCTTAACCGCCCTACAGGGCTGATTGCCTGGTATGGGGGGCACAGCAGGGTGCGGCGCAGCAACCCGTGGAGAGCAGATGCGACGAATCCCGCCATTGCGCCGTCTGTCGCGCGAGCATCACACCGGGCTGGTCCTCGCTAAGCGGGCGCGGGCGGCCGCTGCCGGCCCGGCCCCGGTTCAGGCTGCGGCCTGGGCCGAACTGCGTGCCCGCTTCGATGCCGAGCTGGCGCCGCACTTCGCGCTCGAAGAGCAGGGTTTGCTGGCCGCGATGGCTGCGGCCGGGGAGACTGCGCTGGTCGCGCGCACCCTGGCCGAGCATGCGGCGCTGCGGGAGCTGATCGCTGCCGAGCAGCCGGCACACCTGGCCACCTTTTCCGACCTGCTGACCGCTCACATTCGCTTCGAGGAGGCGGAACTCTTTGCCGCCGCCCAGCGCGTGCTGGATGCGCCGACCCTGGCGCGGTTGGCTGAACTGCACGCCGCCGCTCCCGCACCCCGCTGCGCGTTGCGCCTGCCGCTTGTCCCGTAGGTCCGCTATGCGGAGCCATTGTGGCTGTCTTGCGGGGTGGCTCGGGGCGTGATCTTCGATGATGCGGGGTCGGCGCAGGCGCGACCAGTTACTGGTCGCAGTGCCTGGGCGGCGCGCCGCGCGGGTGAACGCCTAGCGCAGTCCCGGCACCGCCTGCTGCAGCGGGTCGGGCGGGGGCGCCACGGGGGGGGCGTCGATGGCGAGTAGTTCCAGTTCGAATAGCAGGGTCTCCGCGGGGCCGATCGCCCCGCCGCCGGCCGGACCATAGGCCAGCTCCGGCGGCACCACCAGCTGTGCCCGCGACCCCACCGGCAGCCCGGTCAGGGCCTCGCGCCAGCCGGGGATGGTGCGGGCGACGGCGACCGTGACCGGGGCCGCACCTGGCCAGGTATTGGCATATTCGCGCCCGTCCAGATGCGCGGCGCGATAATGCAGTTGTACCCAATCGTCGGGGCCCGGGATCGGCCCGTCGCCTGCGCTCAGCACCTCCACTTGCAAGCCACTGGCGGTGGTCAGCACCTGCGGGTGCCGCCGGTTGGCATCGCGGTAGGCTAGCCCCTCCTCGCGATTGAGTTCGGCGAGCAGCAGCCGGTCCTCCAGGGCCTCGCGCGACGGGGCACAGACGCGCAGCGCGGGCAACAGCAGGACGAGGATGAGCAGACTGAGCAGGGCGAGGCGGGGCATGGGGTGGGGACGGGTCAGCAGGGCTGGGGAGAAGGTCTGGGGAGAAGGGCTGGGCGGGCAGCCCGATCCGTTCCGACCGGGGCCTGGTCTGGTTCGGGTGATGGGGCCGCGCATCAAGGCCGTGATGGGGTCCATTGCGTGGCGCGACGGCGCGCAGTTGCCAGTTGCTCGGCGCTGAGTTCGGCAGCCAGCACCTGCTGCACCCGCTGGCCGAAGGCATCGCCGCCCGCCGCCGCCAGGATGGCCCACATGGCGGCAGTCACCGGGTCGGCTGCCACGCCCCGGCCCGTGTAGTACATCGAGGCGAGCCAGCCCTGCAACTGGGCCTGGCCCGCCGCGGCGCCGATGCTGGCGTAATGGGCAGCGCGTTCGGCATCGACCGGATGGCCGCCGATCCCTTCCAGATAGAGCCGGGTCAGGAACAGCGCGGCCAGGTCCTGACCGGCGTCCAGGGCCTGTTGCAGTAGGGCGTTGGCCTCGCTGATTCGCTGCGGATCGAGCCCGCCCTGGGCGTCGGCGATCAGCACCGAGGCCAGCGCGATGCGCGCCGGCGCATGGCCCGCCGCGATGGCGTAGTTGAACCAGTGCTCGGCCAGCGCCCGATCCGTTGGCACCCCGGTGCCAGCCAGATACATCCAGCCTAGCTTGACCGCATAGTCCAGTGCCCCGGCGCGTGCCGCGCGGGCATACCAGGTGGCGGCCTGAGCGCCATCCGCGGGCACGCCGTGGCCCTCCTCATAGAGCCAGCCAAGATAGCTCATCGCGCTCGCCGAGCCGGTCGCAGCGGCGGCCTCGAAGGCGCTCCGCGCGCCGGCCCAGTCGGGTGGGTCTTGCGCCATCAGCGCATGGGCGCGGGCCTCTGGATCGGCGTCCGGGGTCCTGGCGGCGGCCGCTGTCGCAGCCGCCGGCACCGCGGCCAGCGCCGCGTTGGCTGCGCCGAGCCCGAGCCCGGTTGCAACCAGGCCCAGCAGCAGGCCGGCGGCGGCAAGACCGGTGCGAGCCGGACAACGCCCGGATGCGCGGCCCTGACCGGTACCGGTCTGCGCGCCGGCCGCCGGACCAGCAGCAGGACCAGCAGCAGGATTGGCCCGACGGTGCGGGCCTGGTGTGGTCATGACCGCGCGGCCTCGGCGCGGGCGCGTTCCACCAGCTTGCCGGCGACCGCGAGGACGTCCTGCTGGGTGCGGGCCTGGTTGGCCAGGACCACATAACGGCCGGCGACGATCAGCCGGGGCACCGCGTCGATGCGATAGGTGGCGGCCAGGGTGTCGGCACGCGAGAGGGCGACATTGACCGCGAAGGAGTCGTAAGCGGCGGTGAAGGCGTCGGCATCCAGGTCCTGCTCGGCGACCCAGGCCTGGATGCTGCGATCGGTGAACAGGTTGGCGCGCTCGTCATGGATGGCGGTAAAGATCGCCTCGTCGAGCCGCGCCAGCTCGTCCATCTGGTCCAGCGCATAATGCAGCCGCGCCAGATTGGCCCAGGCAGCCCGGCCGAAGGTCACTGGGACCGAGCGGAAGTCCACATCCGGCCCCAGGCCCGGCGCCCACTCCTTGATGAGCGGCTGCAGGGTGCGGCAATGGGGGCAGGCGTAGGAGAAGAACTCGAGCACCTCGATGCGACCAGGGCTGGCCGGGGGCTGCGGAGGATCGATCAGGGCATAGTCCTGGCCCTCGTTCAGCCCATCGGCGGCGGGCGCGGCGCGCAGCGTCGCGAGGCCAGCGGGACCAAGGGCGAGGCCGGTCAGGGTGAGCAGGGTGAACCGGCGACGGTTCAGGGTCATGGGCGGTTCTCCGAGAGGTCTGGATGGGGGCTGGCCTGCGCGCGCGGTCTTGGCCACAGGGCCCAGGCGGCCGCCAGCAGGCAACCGATGTAGCCGAGCAGGGACCAATCGGCCAGGCTTAGGCCGAGGATGATGAGTTCCGGGTCTTCACAGAAGCCGGTGGCCAGGAACAGTTCCGGCATGCGCTGGCCGAGCCATTCCACCGCCAGCTCGATCGGGTCGGGCTGGCCGCCGACGCAGGAGACCGTTCCCAGTGGTTCGCGCTGCAGCCACCCCTGATAGCCCGCGGCGGCGGCCCCGGCGGCGGCCAGTGGCAAGGTCAGCAGGCCCGGGATACGCGCTGCTGGATGTGGCGTCAGCAGCGCGGCGAGCAGCGCAGGGGGGATCAGCATTAGATACAGCAGGCGCTGAAAGATGCACAGATGGCAGGGGTTCAGGTGCAGCCAGTCGGTGAGCACGAAGCTGACCGCGACCATGAACAGGCAGCCGGCCGTCATGGCCGACCAGAGCAAGCGAGGCGAGAGGGAGAGCATTGCAACAAGAGGTGAAAACTTGAAGGCGGCGGTCGGGTCGGAACTGGCGTGCGGGGCCGTTGGTGCACTGGGGGCCGGGCGAGGCTCGGGGAGCAAGCGCGGGCCAAACTTAGGCGATTGCCGGAAATGGTGATGCCAGATGACGCAGGATTGACGTTCGCCTTCAAGGAGACTGGCGGGAGCATAGCGAACTCTGTGACCGCCAATGCGACGCCGAAGGCGGGTGTCAAGACGATTCAGTTGGTATGCCAGTTGACAGAAATCGCCCAAGCAACGGTTTTACAGCGCGCGTTCGGCGGACCGGGAGATGCGTCGGCGGTCGCGACCAGTCCCACCGGGCGCCGCGTATTCGCGGACCCGAGGGTTGCCGCGGCAGCGGCCGCCGAGCAACACCGGCCAAGATACCGCAGCCGCGCCCGGCGCGCACGGCGGTGACGGCCGACCCTGGTGAATGGCCCCTGCAGGCCAAAGATTTCCCGACAATCCGGGGCCGCGCGCGGCGCGCCCGGACGGGGATTCGGCAGCGGGTCCTCCAGCCCGGACGTTCCCCAACCGGTGCTGCCGTGCCGGTCCCCCTGAACTCGGAGACAGTCCAACCGGAGCCAGTCCATGAGTACCGCCGAGATCATCACCGTCCGTCCCGAGCACAGCATCGATACCAAGCAACGTCTGCCCTATTTCGTCGGTATCTCCGGGGCCACCGCCGGCACCACCGGATTATCGCTCAACATGGTCGTGATCCCCCCGGGTGCGCGCGCCGAGCCGCATTCCCACGTCGGCTTCGAGACCGCGATCTACCTGCTGCAGGGCCAGGTCGAGACTCGCTATGGCGAGGGGCTGGGCCGCACCGTGGTCAACCAGCCCGGGGACTTCGTCTACATCCCGGCCGGCCTGCCGCATCAGGCGATCAACCTCAGCGCGACCGAACCCGCGATCGCTATCGTCGCCCGCAACGATGCCGACGAGCAGGAGCATGTCGAGCCCTATCAGCCCCCGAGGTGAGGGCCTGACCCTCCCGCGGGCCGAGAGTTAGACTGACCGGATCGTAACCTGCTTGTCCTGCGGCGATGCGCCACCTGTCACCGCCTGAAACCCGCTCGCGCCTCGCGCTGATCATTGCCCTGCTGGCGGGGTTCTGCGGGCTGCATGGCTGCGGGCGCGCGCTGCCGCCGCCGGATACCCTGGTGATTGCTCAGGTCGCCGAGCCGCGCTCGCTGGACCCGCAGGTGACCACGGCGCTGAACGACTTTCGCATCCTGGTCAATTGCTACGAGGGCCTGGTGCGCTATCGCCCCGGCACCCTGGAGCCGGCGCCGGCCCTGGCCGAGTCCTGGGAGATCAGCGCCGATGGCCGGACCTATCGATTCCGGCTGCGGTCCGGGGTGCGTTTCCACGATGGCACCCCGTTCGATGCCGAGGCGGTGCGCTTCAACCTGGAGCGCTTGCTCGACCCCGAGCATCCCGAGCGGGACACCGGTCCGTTCCCGCTTGCCTTCTTCTTAGAGGCGATCGAGCGGGTGGAGGTCATCGATGCGCTGACGGTGCAGTTGCATCTGCGCGAGCCGTTCGCCCCGCTGCTCTCCAACCTGGCCTATCCCACCGGGCTGATGGTCTCGCCAACGGCGGTGCGGCGCCGCGGGGCGGGCATCGGCCGGCATCCGGTTGGCACCGGCCCATTCCGTTTCGTCGACTGGCGCCCCGGCGAGCGCGTGCAACTGGCCCGCAATGCCGACTATCACGGCACCCCGGCGCGCCTGGAACGGCTGATCTTCCGGCCCATCGATGATCCCATGACCCGCGTCGCCGAGTTGCTGGCCGGGGGGGTGGATCTGGCCTTGGAGCTGTCGCCGGACAACGTTGCCGCCTTTCGCGATCGCCCCGGCTTTCAGGTGCTGGAGGCGGCCGGTCCGCACCTGTGGTTCCTGATCCTTAACCTGCGCGATGGGCCGCTGGCCGAGCGCCAGGTGCGCCAGGCCCTGGCCCATGCCATCGATCGCCCCACGCTGCTGCGCGAGGTGTTGCGCGACACGGCCGAGCCGGCGGTGGGGCCGGTCCCGCGGGCCTTCGGCTGGGCGCATGATCCGACCCTGGCCGCGGCGACCTACGATCCGGCGCGCGCCCGCGGGCTGCTGGCCGCCGCCGGGCATGCGCACGGCCTGGAACTGGATTTTCTGGTGCCGCGCGGCGGGGCCGGGATGCTGGCCCCGCTGACCATGGCCAGTGCGATCCAGGGCGACCTGGCCCGGGTGGGCATCCAGGCGCGCATCCAGAGCTTTGAATGGAACGCCTATCTGGCCCAGGTCAATGCCGGCCTGGCGGGGCGCGGCGACCTGGCCGCGATGGCCTGGATGACCAATGATCCCGATACCTTGCCGGCGCTGGCTCTGCGCTGCGACGCGCTACCGGAGCAGGGCGGGTTCAACTCCGGTTATTACTGCAATCCAGCGCTGGATGCGCTGATCGATGCCGCCCGTCGCGAGACCGATCGCACCCGCCGCGCCGCCCTCTATCGGTCGCTGGCACGGCAGTTTCAGCAGGATCTGCCCTGGATCGTGATCGGCAGTTGGCGGCAGAACCTGGTCGCTCGCGCCGACATCGGGGGCCTGGTTCTGGAGCCGTCTTTCTTTCTGCGCCTGGACCAGGCCGCGAAGGAACGCTGAATCAATCTGCCGCAGCGGCGACAGTCGCCGCCGCCGGCGGGACGCCGAGGCGGGTCAGGGCGGTCTTGCCACGCAGGGTCAGGTCAGTCACGAACCGGAACTGCTGGCGTGGATCGAGCGGATAGGCGCGAATGCTATAGCGGGTGGCCCAGGGCAGTTCGGCGGCGCCAACGGTCACTGGCAGCCGCAGTTGCAGGTAGGGGCTGGTCAGGGCGACATCATGCAAGGCCTGCTGGAGGGCGCTGCCGTCATGGTCAGGATGCACGAAGAAATGGGCCACGCACTGCAGGTCTTGACCACCGTCGTTGGCATTGACGATGGCATCGTTCCAGAGTTTCTGATGCGGGATAGTCACCACATTGTCATCGCGGGTGACCAGCCGCACCGTTCGCATGCCGATGTGGGTGACCTCGCCATAGGTGCCGCCGATCTCGATCCAGTCGCCGGTGCGATAAGGCATCTCCAGGACCGAGACCACCCCGGCGATGAGGCTGCTGGCGTAGTCCTTGAGTGCAAAGCCGATGGCCAGGCCGACGGTGCCGAACAGGGCGACCATGTTCTGCAGCGAGGGCTCGATGATGCGCGGTACCACCAGTACCAAAGCACCGACGATGATCAGCAGCCGCAGCACCGGCACGATGGCGAGCAGATAGAGTCGCACCTGCCCCTTGAGGCGGTTGGCGAACCAGGGCAGCAGGTGCTGTTCGAACAGGATCAAAAGCAGGGCAACGCCGAGGATGGCGGCAATCTCCCCCATGGCGACAGCGTCCAGCGGGCGGAACAGGCGGGCGACCTCGTGCTCCTCGGGCATCGGCGGTGGTTCTCCGTGGCGGACCGGTGCGGGATGATCGCGTTATCCCAGGCGTTCCGCCAGGGCCGCGAGGCTTGTCACCGGGGGCTCGCAGTGCAGTCCCAGGCAGCGATAGGCGCAGGTGTCCCCGCGGGCCGGCAGTGCGCCAAGCGTGCCGGGGAGATCACCGGCGGTGGCGGGGATGGCCACGACCAGCCGGCGCGGCACATAGTCGGCCTGGGCCAGTGCTTGCCACTGCGCAAGCGCCGCGCCGGTGCCGCGGATAATGATGGTCTCGGTGGGGTACAGATACTCGTCCAGGGTGGCGAGTAAGCTCCCATGGGCATAGGGGATGGCGCGCATGGGCTCGGAAGCAAGGCGCAAGGTGGCGGCAGCGGCCTCCAGATAGCGCGGTTCGCCGAGCAGATGACCGAGCCGCTGCAGCGCGAAGGCGGCCACGCCGTTGCCGGCGGGCATGGACTCGTCGGCCAACGGCTTGGGCCGGTGGATCAAAGGTTCGTGGTCGCGGGCGGTGAAGAAGAACCCGCCCTGGTCAGGATCCTGGAATTGCTCCAGCAGCACCTCGGCTAGGGCCACCGCAAGATCCAGATCGGCGCGCTGCCAGCGCGTTTGCAGCAACTCCAGCAGGGCGTCCAGCAGGAAAGCGTAGTCGTCCAGATAGGCCGCGAGATGGGCCGTGCCGTCCTTGTAAGTGGCGAGCAGGCGGCCGTCGCGCCAGAGGTGGGCGCGGATGCAGTCCAGGGCGCGCTCGGCCGAGGCCAGATAGTCCTCACGTTCCAGCACCCGGGCGGCACGGGCCATGCCGCGGATCATCAGCGCGTTCCAGGAGGTCAGCAACTTCTCGTCGCGACCCGGGCGCACCCGGCGCGCGCGCGCGGCCAGCAGTTTCTGGCGCGCCGAGTGCAGTAGGTCCGCCGCGGCGTCCTGGCTCAGGGTCTGGTCCGTGGCCACCTGGGCCAGGGTGCGATAGCCGTGCAGATGCCAGCGCCCCTCGAAGTTGGGTGGCCGGTCCAGGCCCCAGAGCGGGGCCACCAGGGCATATTCCGCCGCGCTTAGCAGCCCCTCGATCGCGGTCCGATCCCAGACATAGAAACGCCCTTCCTCGCCCTCGCTGTCGGCATCCAGGCTGGAGTAATAGCCGCCGGCGGGGGATTGCATCTCGGCGATCACCCAGTCGGCGGTGGCAATGGCGGCCTCGCGATAGAGGTCCGGCGCGGGGGCGTCGGTCGGGAACTGGTCCGGGTGGCAGCCCTGGATCTGGGCCAGGTCGCAGCACAGGGCGAGCAGCGGCCCGTTGTCGTAGAGCATCTTCTCAAAGTGCGGGATCATCCATTGATCATCCACCGAATAGCGGCAGAAGCCGCCGCCGAGCTGGTCATTGAGGCCGCCGCGGATCATCTGCGCCAGCGTGAAGCTGGCCATGTGCAGGGCCTGGCCGTCGGGATTGCCGCTCGCCGCGGTGTTGGCCCAGTGGCGCAGCAACAGCTCCAGATTGGTGGGATGGGGAAACTTGGGGGCGCGGCCGAAGCCGCCGTGGGCCGCATCGAAGCTGGCCGATAGCTGACGGCGGGCGCCATCGATGGGGGCGGCATCGGGGACCGCGGGCGCGGCACTGGGCTCCAGTTCCGCCAGGGCGGCTAGCAGGGAGGTGTTCTGGGCGTCGATGGCGGTGCGCTGCTCGCGATAGGCGCGCTCGATGCTGGTCAGCAGTTCGGTGAAGGACGGCAGGCCGTGGCGGCGCTCCTTCGGGAAATAGGTCCCGGCAAAGAAGGGGCGCAGATCGTCCGGGGTCAGAAAGACCGTCAGCGGCCAGCCACCAGGGCGCTGTGCCAGCAACTGATGGGCGGTCTGATAGACCTTGTCCAGATCCGGGCGCTCCTCGCGATCGACCTTGATGTTGACGAACAGCCGGTTCATCAGCGCCGCGGTCTCGGTGTCGGCGAAGGATTCGTGGGCCATCACATGGCACCAGTGGCAGGCCGAATAGCCGACCGAGAGCAGGATCGGGCGGTCGCTCTTCCGTGCCAGGGCGAGCGCCTCCGGGCACCAGGGCCACCAGTCCACCGGGTTGTCGGCGTGCTGTTGCAGGTAGGGACTGGTGGTGTTGGCCAGGCGGTTGGGCGCACGGGTGGCAGCGGTCATGGCGGGCTCCTCGGTGGCGGCGTGATGCGCGGAGAGTGACGCCCCCGCTGCTACTTTCCAACGCGCCAGCGCCAGCCCCGCGGACTCTCAGCCCAGCAGGCCGGCGCGCTGGGCGGCGTCGAGGATGTGGGCCGCGACCGCGCCGGGCTCTTCCTCGTGGGCCAGATGGCCGAGCCCGCCCAGGGTCAGCAGCCGTGAGCGCGGCAGCAGGGCATGCACCCGCGCCGCCTCGGCGCAGGAGACGGTGCGATCCTCGGAGCAGCCGATCAGGACCAGGTCGGCCGTCAGCCGGGGCAGATCCTGCTGCAGGGGCACCAGGTCCCAGTTGGCCATCATGTTGAGGGCCGCCGCCACATGGCCTGGGCAGGCGACCAGGCGCCGGTAGCACTCGATCCCTGCCGGCTTCAGCCGCGAGCCGGTGCTAGCGGCCAGACGGGCGACGCTGGCCGGGTCGCGGCGCGCGCGGGCTGCCACCAGGCGCGGTGCGGCACTGCCGCGGGCGAGCAGTTTGGCGGCCGGGGAAAACCAGGTCGCGCGCATGCCGCTCAGCGGCAGCAGGGCCCCGTTCAGGCTCACCAGCACGCGCGGGTCGATGTCTCCGTCCAGGCACATGCGGGCGAGGATCGCGGCACCGGCAGAATGGCCGACGACGATCGTCGGGGTCAGGTCCAGTTGTTTCAGCAGCGCGGTGACGGCGGCTGCCATGTCGGGCAGGTTCAGGCGCTGCGGCGGTGGTGCCGAGGTGAAGCCATGGCCGGGCAGGTCCGGGGCGATCACGGTGAAGTAGCGCTGCAGCATGGGCAGCAGCCCGGCCCAGGAATGGGTTGCCGCCCCGGTGCCGTGCAGCAGCAGCAGGACCGGGGCGGCCTCAGCGCGCGCGGCGGGCGGGGTGGCGACCTGCACATGCCAGGTCATCCCGGCGGCGTCGACGAAGCGGCTGGCGGCGCGGTTGGGCCAGTCGAGGCCCTCGCGGGACCAGAACGGCCGCTGGTCCAGCACGCCGCTGAGCGGCGGCGCTGGCGTGGGGTCGGCGTCGGGCGAGCGGGTACGCAGCGCGTCGGCGACCTGCGCCCGCAGTTCGTCGAGTCGGGACCAGGCCGTGCGCAGCCAGGTCGGGGGTTGGGGCGGAGACGGCGGTTCGGGGGTCATCCAGGTATCAGGTCGGTGCCGATTGTCTTCGGCTCAGGAAACCGCCTTGACCGCCCCGGACAGGGCCGAGGCGTCGGCATGGGGCAGGGGCAGATAGACCGCGCCCATCTCGCGCGCCAGGGTCTCGGCCTCCGGGCGTGGCCGCGGTGACATGTCCACCACCAGCGCCTTGAGGTCCACCGCGCGCAGGGCCCGGGCGGCGCTCAGGGCGTCCTCGGTGGCCTGCGCGCGCCCGCCGATGCCGGCGCGGTTGACGTTGGCGCGGCCGTCGGTGAGCAGGACGATCACCGGCGTGCCGCCGCGCCGGCGCACCCCGTCGGCCAGCTCGATGGCGGCATCGATGCCGGCGGCCAGCGGGGTCCCGCCGCCACCGGGCAGGCCGGCCAGGCCGCGTTTGGCCCGCACCAGTGAGCGGGTCGGCGGCAGCAGCAGCTCGGCACTGGGGCCGCGGAAGGCAACCATTGCCACCCGGTCGCGGCGAACGTAGCAATCCGCCAGCAGCAGTTCCACCGCCCCCTTGGCCTCGGCCAAGCGATGCAGGGCGGCCGAGCCAGAGGCATCGACGACGAAGATGGTGGTGGTCTCGGAGCGCTGTCGGTAACGGGTGACGCGGAAGTCGTCGTGGCGGACCTCTACCCGCACCCCGTCGCCGGCGCTGCGGCGCTGGTGCGAGCCGGCCTTGGCGCGGGTGCGCCGGGCTGGTGCCGGGGGGGCGG